>JACZTW010000127.1 GCA_022573485.1 Planctomycetota bacterium | reverse complement strand
TGATCGAACCGCTGGCGCTGGCCCAGTCGTCGGGCAGCGAGAAATAGATTTCGTGGTTCAGGGTTTCCTTCACATATTCCGGGCTGATAATGCCGGAATCCTTGCCGACCCGATTGGCGATGATCTTGACGCGGTCCATGTTAAAGCCGAATGTACGCATCTCGTCCACGATGCGATGCACGTTCCGCACACTGGTGACCAGCAATTGGATCAGGAGCAGATTCAGATCGGCGATTTCGAGCACGGCTTTGGTGCCCATGTCGAATCGAGTCGGCCCGTCGACGATCACGTATTCGTACATTTCCTGTAACTTGGCGAGCACTCCGGCGCAGTGCGCGGCCGTGATCATATCGGCCTCGGCGAATTGGTTCGGTCGTGCCAGGACGTGCACGCCGCTCTCATGGTGGACCATGGCGCTCTGGATAAGCGAGGCCTCAATCTGCTCGGACGTTTCGGTCAGATCGGCGATCGTGTAGCTCGGTTGCACATCGAGGAGCGTGGCCACGTGGCCAAAACGATAATCCAGATCGACCAGCGCGACTTTGTCCGCGCCGACCATATCCGCCAGTTCCACAGCCAGGTTGCAGGACAGCGTCGTCGAGCCGACGCCGCCGGCGCTGCCAATGACAGTGAGCAATGTGCCATCGACATGCGTGGCATCCTTGCGGGACGCAACTTTCTCAATGGCGAGGCTGAGCAGTTCAATGTCGATGGGCTTGGTGAGAAACTCGCTGATCCCGGTGCGCATGGCCGACAAAATCAGCTGCCCGTCCGCCGATTCTGAAATGGCGAAGACGTTGAGGTCGGGCCGCTCCATGGCCAGGGCTCCGGCGACCGGCAATGATTCGTCCGGCCTGGGATCGAGATCGACGAGCACGATATCGGCGTTGAACCGCTCAGTGGCCTGGGCCAGCATGACGATATCGTCGACTTCGGCGGCAATCCTGACCCCTTGAATGCCGAGGACCGCTCGGCGCAGGCTGACTGCGTAGTCTTCCTGAGACGTATAGATTATGACGCGCACTGCGGCAGACATACTATGGCTCCACGGATTACTGATCGTCACAATCCCCGATCGACGAAAGTTAGTCGCGACATTCTACTTAGGGTTTTGTGACGACCGAGAATAGCCCGCTGGGTCGGCGTCTATTGCCCCGGGTTCGCTCCCGATGCGCCCTTCGCAACCCAAGAGATGAGAGCGTGCCGCTCTTGGCTGCGGCCACAGCACCGATAATCGCGACGCTGACAGGTCTGACCTTGGCTGACGATTCCGGGGGAGGATCGTCCATCATCGCCGGTACGAGGCGGTCGTCACCGGACCCAATTGACCGTGCATTCGCGGACCCTGATGCCAATCCGATCAAGGAACAACTGTTCACCCGGACCTGCCAACTCTCATCGCGGGCATTCCTGCACGCGCCGCCGACAACCCGTGGTGGAGCGCCGACGGCTGGTTGCGTCGTGGCGTCCTATTGCACCATGATCGGGGTCACGCTGTCGATGTCGAAGAGATCGGCGATCAACGACTCATCGACGTGGATGGTAGAAGTGCCGTCAGCGTCCACCGTCCTGCCCAGAATCGTACCGTAGTATTCGCCCGTTCCCGCCAGAATGATGTCCGTGGTTGGGGCGACCACCGCGCCGTAGAAACCCGCCGTTCCATCCAGCGAGAGCGTTGGGCCCGTCGAGAAGATCTGTAGATTCTCCGGCACTTGGGTCAAATTTGCGACGCCGTTGCCCGTAAACGCTGCAATACCCGTAATGTAGATCTTGGTTAGCCCAGTGGTCGTCAGTGTTGAGATGCCGTCGATGAGGACTGAATTGAAGTAGTAGGTTCCTGGCGCCAGCGTCAGATTGTCGTTTCCGGTCACGACCAGATTCCACGGGTTGCCCTCGAATGGATCCCGGTTGCGGTCGGTCAGTCCGATCGAATCGTTGTCGTTGTTGGCCATGATTTCGTCGATGTCGAACTTGGGAGCCTGGACCTGGCAACAGAGTTCGCGCCGATCGCCTGAGATGTAGTAGGACTTACCGGAGACGCTGAGTCCGTAGCCGGGACCGTGCATCACATCCCCCCAAATACTCACGTCGCCTTCGAGTGCAATGTCTTGATTGCTGCACAGGTCGCCATTTGCGTAGACGTTGCCGCCCCCGTAGGATCCGTCGTCGGAACGGTAGCTGTCGGTGCTGATGTCCCCGCTGCCGGTGATGCCCTCGAGCCCCCAGATGCCGGCACAGCGTGCCCCACCCACGAGCGCCACGGCACGGGCGCCCAGATTTGCCTGGGAGATTCCAAGAATACTTGCGAAGAACATCTGGACGGGATTGCTGTTCACTTCAGCCCGACGGGCCAGCACGCGGACTGCGTTGCTGGGGATCGCTCCGGCAGCAAAGGTCGAAGAACTCTGACTCCAATTTCCAACTTCGATGTCGGACGCGGCCAGAATCGTTCCGCTGTTCGGGTAGTTCTGCTTGGCGTAGGCTTGAGCGATGTCTATGATTTCGGCGTAGTCATGAAGTTGAGTGGCGCCGGCCAGAACGGAAGCGTCAGCCGTTTTCTGCAGTTCTGCTTGTACGGAGTACATGTGGCCGACATCGATGGCCAATGCGGCAAAACCGATGAGCAGGGTGACCGTCACCGCCGTAAACACCACTGCGACGCCGCGCCGCGCAGTCGATTTCGGAATTGAATTTTGCATTTCCGGACCCTCCATCACGTGTCCAAGATCGCGATGGCGAAGTGATTCGCCTCGAGGCGAGATGCACCGCCGCCACCACAATCGATGCGGCCTCGCCCGACTTCGCCTAGTGTGTCAGTCGAAGCGTGAAGTTGCCGCGTCCCGTTCGCGTCGATGTGGGATCGGTCTGAATCCCCGGACCGCTGTAAGCTTCGGGTTGCAGCACGATCCGCTTGTCCGCCGGATTGCCCGTCAGGTCCACTTCGAAGAGCCGGGCGAAGCGAAGATCGATGATGTTGTACGTGGCGTTGGAGCCCTGCATCGTGACCGCGTCATGCACGAAATACGCGACCACATCCCCGACCCGGGCTTGCACGTAAGACGACATGCCCCCTGAGATTCCTGGGTTGCCGGTCATCGTGTAACTCACGGAATTGCCGTTGGAATCGACGAACAACAGGTTGCCCGTTCCGATCTCACTGATCAATTCTTGATCGGTAATGCCGTTCTGGATCTGGCTACCCAACTGAGCGGTCCCCTGATTGCCGAGGCCGATGTTCAGGGTTCCGAAGTTGCCGGCCGCATCGATTCCGGTCGGGAAGATCCAGATTTCGTTTTCGCCGTCCGGCACTTGGTCGGGCACGCGCGTGGTCTCGTTCCAGGTCCATTGATCCGGGCCGTTGCCGTCGGTGATTTGGTCGTTGAATTTGTCGAGGCTGATCGAGAACGGCAGCAGCGGAGTCGTGCCCGAACTCGGGGGGCGATAGGCAGAGAAGCCATCCTCCACACCGGCGATGGCGACGGCCCGGAGGGGCACGCTACTCACGCCGAAGATCGACGCTAAGAACAGGGGCAACTCGCCATTGTTGTTGTCCTCGCGACGGACCATCACTTGCACCGCATTGAATGGCGTGGCGCCCGGGACAATCCTGTCCGTTGGATCGCGCAGATCGTTGATGAATCCGACAATGATGTCGCTGCCTGCGATCACCGGGGCGACACCGCCGGAGATGTTCAGTGCGGCGTAAGAATCCACCTCGCTGATCACATCTGAAGTCGGGTCATACGAGGGCGTGAGCATTTTGTCCGAGGTCAGAACGATGGCCCCAGCGAGTGCCGCCGCGTCGGCATTTCTCTGCAACTGGGCTTGTACGGCGTAAGCGTAGCCGACATCGATCGCCAGCGCTGCGAATCCGATCAGTACCGTGAACGAAACGGCCGTAAAGACAACAACGGTACCCCGACGACGTGCTGAATTGCGATAAAAATTCACCATCCGCTACCCTCCGTACGAATCGCGGACTTCTGCTTCTTTCGCGCCGACCAATGCCTGGGTCACGCGGACTCTCAGAACATACGATACAACCGAGATTTCCGCTTAACCTTAATGCGGCGCGTTATTGATTTTCTTCAAAATCTGATTGGCCCCAGGGTCCGAGTATGGCGTTCGTGGATCGCCCTTCCGCGTCTGCGGACCCGCCGGCTGCGGGCCAGTCTTCAGAGGGCGCCGAGGATTCGCCGGCTTCTTCGGGCAGCGGCCGCTCCAACAGGCCCAGAGCGAACAACTGCCAATCGTCCGGATCCTCAACGTCGAATCCGGGCATCACGCCGATTTGATCCGGATTCAAGGGAGAGACAATCTCGGGCGTCACCATCACAACCAGCTCGGTCAGGTTCTTGCGGAACTCACGTGACGAAAACAGAGCGCCCAGGATGGGCAGATCGCCGATGCCGGGAAGACGAGTGGACACCGCACGGACGTTTTCGCTCAGCAAACCCGATATTACGAAGCTCTGTCCGTTCCCAATCTCGACCGTGGTCTCGGTTCGACGAACATTCAAGCCGGGCACCGTGAATCCGCCAATGGACACTCCGCGGGCAAAATCCAGCTCGCTCACCTCCGGCGCGATGTTCAGCCGAATGTTCTGGTTCGCCAGGACGATGGGCGTGAAGGCCAGCCGGACTCCGAACTCGCGGAACTCGATCGTGATTGTATTGCCTCCGCCTCCTGTGGTTTGCGGCACCGGAATGGGGAACTCGCCGCCGGCGAGAAACGATGCCGTCCGCCCACTGAGGGCGACCAGGTTCGGCTCTGCCAGGACTTTCAGTAATCCATTCTCTCGCAACGCTTGAACAAACAACTGCATTTGGACCCGAGGAAATCCCAGGGAGAGTGTCGGGTTGGCGCCGACGGCGGTGCCTCCTGTAAGGAGGGGAATGTTGTTGCTGATGTTGCCGGCGCCGAACCCGAAGCTGGTGGGGTTTATGGCTCCCACATTACTGAGCACTTGAAAGTCCCGGAAATTCTCGCCGAGAAGCAAGCCGTTGACGCCAAATTGCCTCAGAATGGAGCGGGAAACCTCTGCCATCGTGACCCGCAGGAGCACCTGCTGTTCGCCGGCGATCTGCAAGTGGTTCTGTACATCGGTGGCGAAGATCGCGGCGACTTGCATGATCCGATCGGCCAACCGAGCATCGGACACCGTGCCGCTGATGACCACGGTGCTCATGATCGAATGGGTCTGGACATCCGCATGAGGGGCCACTCTGCGGATGGCCTCCTCGAGTTGCCCCAACTCTTGCTCGACAGAAACGTCGAATGTCATTTGTTGATCATCGGCCCAGATGATCACCTGCGTCCGTCCCACCGCGATGCCCTTAACCAAGGCCTGCGTAGGGGAGATGGACTCGATTTCGGCGATCGCAGGCGAAAGGCTTTGTTGTCGCGCAATCGGCAGATTCGTTTCGATCAAGACGCTTTGGTTCACGGGGACGTGAATCCACTTCCGCGTCTTTTCGATTTCGTGCACAGTGGCTTCGAGCACGGAGTTCTGTGCGAGGGCCGCGCTCGGCCAAAGAACCGACAAATACGCGATCAAAGCAAAATCGCGGAACCGACTCCGGCGAAACATTCGACCCAGCAGCGGGTTGATGACCCGCTTCGACAATGCATCATCCTTGACGCGACCGCACATCACGAGCCTCCATGAATCAAGTGAATCAACGAGGCTCTATTCGTCGGCAGTTTGGCCTCTCCGCCCGCAGTCCACCTCGCGATGTTGTCTGCTTTGGTTCTCGGCGAGCCCCGGTGCCCTAGCCTGGCAGACGTGGCTCCGAGGTTTCATCGTACTGCTGTTGCAGCGACCCCGTGCGGATCCATCGGCCTCCCCGTTTCATGTACTCGATTTGACGCATGTCGTTGCCGTTTAAGACAGTTACGCTCCAGACGGCGGTGGGGACAGGATCGAATTTCACAGGTGCGTGGTCAACTGCTGCAGGTGGTAATTCCTCAGCGTCGCCATGTTCTGAGGGATCAACGCCCAGCAATTCGTCATTGCTAGCACTGGCAAGTATGGCCGATTGAGCTTCGTCCATATTTCCACGTAAGGCAAGTGATATTTTGCCCCTGTTGGACTGGGCCAAGTGCAGCTTGGTGACTTCATTGGGTTTCAAGAGCAAAGTGACGCTTCTCGCCATGGACTTGGGAGCGTCGCCGGGCTTGCCGCTGTACAGGGTCCGACCCACCGCTGCGATCTCCACGTTCTGCAGGATGACGCGGCTTATAAAGTCCGTGGCTCTGTTGCGCCGCCTGCGCTCCACGAGGGAAATGACATCCACCCAGTCGCCGGGCTGAAGCTGGTAGGCCACGCCCGTGACCTCATCGATGCCGACGGAAACGGCACGATAGCCCGGCTTGATGCGGGTCTGGATCCCAGGCGGCGTTCCCACCTGCGCGAGCATAGTCGGGTAGATCGGGACATCCTTGGGGATGTACATATTCGTCACCCGGTTTTCCAGTTCTTCGAGATCTTCAAAGTGTTGCTCAGGCAGGGAGTCTTTTGGCCAGTCCTTCAAGACCAGCTTCTCGAGCGTGATTTCTTCGGCGAAACCAATGTCGACCATGGCCACGGCGCATTTCGCCATATTTGCTTGCGACGCGCCCTGGGCATTGGCCACCACGTTCAACACGAGCTTGATGGCGAGGCCGCCTACACAAACGCCCAGTACCAACGGAATAATTGCTTTGGGTTTCATGGCTGTCCTTTCATGTTCCCTCTCTCAGGCTTGAGAGAATTCCTTCTCTATTGCCCCCGTGGCCTCGCCACCGAGCGCCCGGGGATTAGGTTTCCTCGTCCTGTTCAAAATCGACTGTCTCGCTCTATCCACGATCGCCGGCTCCGCGGCCTGCTAACTACACAGGCCCGGACTCGGCGGCGTTGAATCCTGGGTCACGCCCTCTTTGCGCATCGCGCTGATCGCGATGATGTTATCCCACACACCGAAGAAGGTTCCGAAGATGGCGACGTCATCATACGGGACGCTAATCTTGACTTTCTCGGTGAAGTTCGGCGTGCCGTCCGAATACTTGCACCAGTGAGTGATCTCAATGGCGCTGTCGGGGATGGTGATCCCGCCGACGGCCGACATCGCATCCCGAATGGCGGCTCGGATTGCCGAATCGTCGGCCGTAGCCTGGATCGCAGAGGTCCGCGCGCCCTCCCGGGCCGCGTGGGTGAGGATCTGGCGGAACATGAAGCTGTTGCCGAACTCAATGACGCCGAAGGGCAAAGTCAACAGCAGAGGCGTCACTACGGCCATCTCGACGACGGCCGCACCCCGTTCGCAAGTCCTGTTCCACAGAGTTCTTCTTGCGTGTCTGTTCATCTCAGAAACTCCACCAGCCGAGCATCAGCCCGGTCAATACCGTGATCGATCCCATAGTCAGCGGAATGCCATACGGCAGCAATTGCGACGATTCGCCGAATGACTTGGCACCGCCGAAGTCCGTGAACCAGTGCGCGGGATTGGACATCTTGACCATGATGGTGGTCATGTTCGTAGAGGCTTGGCGGATTCTCCCGCTGCTCACAATCATGACGATTCCAATCACTCCGCCCAAGAGCGCGCCCACCAGAAAAGCCCACAAGGTCATCATCGGGCCGAACCACGCTCCGATGGCCGCCATGAGCTTGACATCACCGGCGCCCATCCCGTAAACCATCCACGGCACGATCAAAACACCGAATCCGACCAGCGCACCCCCGAGCGAAATCCAGATCCCGCGACCTTCGGAATGCCCACACTGCATGGCCATCCCGGCCGCCAGCAACAGCGCGTTCAGCCAGTTCGGCACACGCTTCTCTTTGCCATCGACCCACGAAGCATACAATATCCCCGGAACGAGAATGACCCATGTGGCGCACCAATAACTCAGATTCATTTCATTTCTCCTGCGCGCCGCGCCGCGGCATCCTGATTAAGTGCAGGGATCTCCCGATAGTCTTGACCGCACATTGGCGGGTCTTTCGCATCATGGGGCGCTCTGCGTGCGAATCCGGTTTGTTGCTGATCGTGAGACATTTGGCGCGGTTTGTTCTCCTCGCTCTCTCCGAAGACCATTTGAACGCTCAACAAGCCAATAGAGAAGGGTGGGCAGCGGCGTTTGAGCGCCGTGCCCACCCCTCTGGGCTGTCGTCAGGCGACGAGGGCCATCGCTTTAGCCGAGCGCACCACCTTGGTTGGTGAGGCTGGTCTTCACATTGGTGAAGACGGTACTTACCTTGGTGCCCAGTACGGAAATGGCACCCAGGGCCACTACGATGATCAGAGCCAGCATCACTGCGTACTCAGTCGCCGTCGGGCCGTCTTCGCTTACCAGGAATTCCTTTGCTCTGTTGACCAATGCCTTCATGAATTGCTCCTTTCAAGGACGCCAGTAGGATCAGTACGTCTGATCCCATTCGAGAAACCGACCCGTACCACGCTGCTTCCGTGACGTGGCACCACATTTGATACTTCTCAAGCCTCCGTCGGGCCGAGTTCTCTGGCCGACTCTTTCCGTGAGTCGGGCACTTAACTGAATATGTCAGCGACGTTAGTAAACACGCTGCTCATGGAGACCCCCAAGGCGGTCACTGCAACAATACTGGCCAGGACGATCAGGGCCAGGCACACCGCGTATTCCGTGACTGTGTTGCCTTCGTCGTCGGTCGTGAACAGCGCTCTGAAGAACGCGATCACCGAACGACTCACAACTTTCGACCTCCAGCATCACGATCACTCCAAACCCTGTGGTCTTCGACGGAATCAAGGTTAAGAAATAACAATTGAGCGGGGCAAGCAAACGCGGAGGCTTTCCACGTACGGGGCGCGATTTTCGCTTCAGGCGCCGGATTCCCGCCTTATCGGAAACGATTTCGATTATCGTGACGCGCGCGGGCGCATCACTTCGATACAAAACCGGCGAATTCGTCCTCCAATCACGTCGCGCAATCTGCGAACCGTGTAAGGGGCGGACGTTGGTGGGTGGTGGTGATTCGACAGCAGAACCACGCCCAAATCGCCAGCGTCATAAGGCTCGGGATGGGCAGCACAGCGGCCCAGGGAGACATTTGGTCCAGCGGGATGGCCAGGTAGATCGAAACGATCAGGGCGGCCGTCCACAGGCGTGCTCGGCCGGTCAATTCGGGCCACGATGACGCCATCAGCACAACGCAGATGCTGGTCAGCGTGAGGTCATAATAGAAGAGGTGCGGATTGACCCACAGCGCGGCGCTCAGCCCGCAGCCCACCAACCATTTGAAGCGAACGGTTCCCGGCTTCCAGGCGCCACGCGATATCCGCCAAGTGGCCAGGATCATGATCAGGCTTCCGCACCATCCCAGCAGATCCGCGAGCCCGCCGACACCCAGCAACTTCCGAAACACGCTCAGCCCGTTATAGGTCAGCGACAGGTTGTATCCCTGCATTTCGTGCAATCCGGCGAGCACGCGAACGACATGCAAGTAATCGAGGAAGGGCTGCGCGCCTGTTATCAGAACGGTACCGAGTGCGATGCCGGCGGTGCCGCAAACCATCCCGGCGATGAGCCGCCACCGTCCGTGGACCAAAGGAATCCACCCGATCGCCAGCAACCAGTTTGGCTTGCAAATCAAGAGTCCCAATACCAGGCCCGCGACGAAATCGCGACGCTGATCGCACAACATCCAAGCGACCAGGATGACGCCCATGGTCATCACGGAGTTCTGCCCAAGGGCCACCGTCACGAAGTATGCGGGATACGCCAGAATTGCCAGCGCGACTGCTGCCGCGGAGGCGGTGCCGCCGAGCCATCTTGCCACGAGCCAGGCCAGGAGGAGACCGAGCACGATATTCACATAGGCGAGGACGATGGCTGCGGTCGACATCGGCAGCCAGGCCAGCGTCGAGTAGGCCAGCGCCATCGGCGGCGGATAGAAGAAGCCGCCCACCAGTCTGTTCCGATCCAGCCAGATCGCCGGACCCCGGCCTGTGGGATCAGCGTCCCGATAGGCTCGTTCCTGCGCGACGGGATCGTAGAGCTTGGCGGCGTGCCCGGCGGCAACCATTCTGCCGCCGAGCCATAAGTGGCTGAAGTCCTTGTTCTCGTTGGTGTTCGCGCGCGCCTGC
>JACZTW010000126.1 GCA_022573485.1 Planctomycetota bacterium | reverse complement strand
TGCGGCTCGTAAGAGACGACGGTTCGGACGCCGTTTCATGGTCCGTCGATGGCGATGCGCGACTCGAAAACCTCCAGCTCGACGCCGCGTTGGAATTGCGCGACCTCGGCGGAAAGCTCACCTTCCACGGCGAATCAGCCGCCACGACCGGCACCACTCTCTGGCGAACGCAACTGGCCCTCGACACCGCCAGAATCAACAATATCGCCGCTTCTGAACTCGCCGCCGAGTTAATCTACGATCAAGCTGCGGAGCTATTCGCCGTGCGTAACATCCGGGGACGCACATATGGCGGCAAGTTCACGGCCGCAATCACAGCCTCGCTGGCTGAAGAAGGCCGGCCTTACGATGCTGTATGCCGTTTGGCAAACGTCGATTTGCGATCACTCGTCGAGGACCGACCGGGCCGCGACGAAACCATACCGGCCAAGATCGAAGGGCTGCTGAACGTCTCTGCTGCGATCCAGGGCCGACTTGATGATCCCCAACAACGCCGCGGCTGGGGCCACATTCGAGTCGATCAGGCCCAGCTCTACGAGCTGCCGCTGCTGCTGGGCGTTCTCAATGTGATCAACTTGACCATCCCGGAAGAAGGCGCCTTCCAGGATTGCAGCTTCGGCTTCGCCATCCGCGGCGACCGCATGTTCCTGAACGATATTGCACTGTACGGTTCTGCGCTGACCCTGCGCGGCTCGGGCGAAATGAACATCGAAACGACGGAACTGAACCTCGATCTGGACGTCTACAGCCCCCGCAAAGCGCTGAAGATCCCGCTGCTGACAGCCTTGCTCGAAGGAGCCGCCCAGGAACTGGCGGAAGTCAAGGTCACCGGACCTGCAGCGGATCCGCGAATCACCACCCGTCCGCTGGGCGGCATCCAAAGACTGTTCGCGTCCAAGTCAAAGCCTCCCGACCGAAGCCCCTGAGCCGTGGCCTTCAGGCCACGGACCCGGAACCGACATTGAGCCGTGGCCTTCAGGCCACGGACCCGGAACCGACATTGAGCCGTGGCCTTCAGGCCACGGACCCACCGCAGCGAACCCACGGAGTGCCAACCCCTCAATTCAAGTGGTCGATGCACTATTCGAAGAGCGCTCTCTGGTCCGGATGGGAGTCGGCCTGCGCGTCCTTGACCAACTCGATGTCGTCGATGATGTCATCCAGGTCCGCGAATTCGCGGTAGATGCTCGCGAAGCGAATGTAGGCAACTTTATCCAAATCGCGCAAGCTCCGGCAGACCAAGAGCCCGATCTGCCGCGACTCCACCTCACGCTCGAACGACTTCTTCAATTCCTCTTCGATCGCTTCCGCCGCCTGCTGAATCGCTTCCTGCGCCACAGGCCTTTTGTAGCAGGCCTGCTGCATGCCCCGCAGAAGTCGTTCGAGGTCGAACGGCATCCGCGAGCCGTCCTTCTTGGCCACCGTTAGCCGCGCCTCTTGCTCGATCCGCTCTTTGGTCGTGTAGCGCTGGCCACAGGCCGTGCATTCGCGACGACGACGAATGGCCTTGCCGGCCTCCGTCGCGCGTGAGTCGATCACGCGATCCTTGTTCAATTCCTTGCACGATGGACATTGCATGACAATCGCATATTCTATACCCCAGAAGTCGAAACGCCAGTGCTCTGGCGCAGGCTTCAGGCTTCAGGCCTCAGGCTACAGGATGAAGGTTCTCCCCCCGATGCCCGAAGCCTGTAGCCCGAAGCCCGAAGCCCGAAGCCTCCGGGACCGCTGATGCCCACCCACATGGTTGAAAAACGAATCGGCGACATCCGCATCGTCGGCTACTCGCTCGCCGGCGAGGAGACGGTCATCGGCGCCCCGGAGCTGAACATTTGCTTCGACATCGGCAGGGCTCCGAGGGAAGTCATCTCTCTCGACCACTTGTGCATCACCCACGGCCACCCCGACCACACCGCCGGTCTGCACTACTACTTCACGCAGCGCTGGTTCATCGGCAACGAGCCCGGCACCGGTGCCGGCACCGCCTACTTGCCCGAACACCTCCTCAAACCAATGCAGGATTTGATGGAAGTCTGGTCAAGAATCGAAGGCAGATACACTAAGGCTAATTTTGTCGTCGCCACGCCCGATGTAGATATCAAGCTGCGCCGCGATTTGATTCTCCGCCCCTTCGAAGTCAACCACGGCGTGCCCGCGCTGGGATATTCCGCGATTGAAGTGCGCAACAAGCTCAAACCCGAGTTCGCCGAAAAGACCGGCCCGGAACTCGTCGAGTTGAAGAAGAAGGGCATTCAGATCGAGTACCGGCTGGAAGTGCCCTTGATCACATACTGCGGCGATACGGCAGCCGGCGATTTCCTCGATCGCGATCACGTCCGCAACTCGAAGATCATCTTGCTGGAATGCACGTTTTTTGATTCCGAACACGTCACCCGCGCCCGAGCGGGCAACCACATCCACGTGCGCGACCTGCCCGATATCATGCCGCGACTGCGAAACCAGCACATCGTACTGATCCACGTCACGCGTCGGACGTTCCTCAGAGATGCGAAGCGGCAGTTGCAGGAAGTCCTCAAGCCCGCTGATTTGGAACGGACCTCGTTCTTGATGGATCGCGGCGGCAACAGTCGCAGACGCTCCGAACCGCACGGGAGTGACTATTGAGCCCTGCATAAACAATGCAAGCAGAAGCGCCCACCAAACAACGCAGCAAATATGTGGATTCCTCCCGCGGGCTTGCCGTTTAGCAGCTCCCGTGAAGTATCTCTGGTCTTCCCCCCGAGTCACATCGGCCATGCAGCAATGCACGACCCCGACCTTCAGCCCAGCGCGTCGGTAACATCTTTCAAAAGCAACGTCGGCCCGCCGTCCGCCGGCAATTGCGACACTTCGTACAAACGCGTCGGCGTAGTCAGACTCTGGGCCGCCTTGCGGTAGTCGGTACTCAGACAGCGTGCCAGTATGATGATTTCGTCCCCTTCGCGACCCGGATAAAGCTGCGCGGCGGCCTGCTCCAGCGCCCCTTGAGCACAATTGATGACCGAGGCCACGATGGATCGCCCGCCGCCCTCGCGGAACACCCAGCGTAACCGACAGTCACCCGCAGTCGAACTGTAGATGGGCCAAGTCTCGACGCCGGACCCGCAGATTTCCTCGATCACATCGCCAACGATCCGGTCCAGCTCCGCCACGTCCCGAACTTCGCGCTGCACGCTAATCGCACGAACCGTCGGCAGAACGGATCGAACTTCTTCATCGATTGACGGCGTTACGCTCACGGCATCCTGCTCTTCCGAAGATTCCTCCACGGTCTGGGACGGACAAACTTCCTCCCTGTAATCGCGATCGAGGTAGCGAAGCAACAGATCGCGCATGCTGAGCATACTGCCGCTGCCGTCCTCGCCAATCAGCGTCTCAGCCACGAGATTCGAATTCGGCCATTGCTCTGACAGGCTGAAGCCCTCGAAATCGACGTCGCAGTTCAGAAATCGTTCGCCCATTTCCTGTAGGCGTGTGGAAAGCTCCGTGGCCTGCCGAGCTGACAGCGCCTCCTGCACGAAACACGACAGTTGGCAGTCCTCCCTGTGGGTTGCCAGGTACTTCAGACACTCGTAAGCCCGAATGAGTTGGTCCGGCGACGGCTCCACCAGCACGCACACCGAGCGGCAGCGGCGCACCAGCGGCGAATCCTGCCAGCCGGCAACGGCACGCACGGCGACCACAACGCGGCGCAGAGAATCATTCATCAATCTGCACAATTCGTCGAACCGCCGTGACTCGACTGCTTCGGTAATCTCGCCTGCCCACACGACCCGGCGGAGATAATCGAAGAATCCCAGTTTGATTTCGGATTCGCCGACCCACGCCACCGCCACAGCCTGAGAGCGGTTCGACCAATAGTCGGCATAGCGGCTGACCGCTTCGATGGCGTTCTGCTCGGGGTCGACCAGCACGACGTTGGAAATGATATTCTCGGAAGGCTTCGGATCCGGCGTGGTTCCGCTTGTTGATTCCCGAGGCGTCGGCGAAGCGCCCTGCGAGGAAGCAGGCGCGTTGCCCGGGCCCAGGATCAAGTCGGCAAGGTTGCGAATGTCCCACTGTCCGGAGGAATCCGACATCAAGTGATCTCGATCACGGAGTTGAGTTCGCCGAACTCATTCATCTCGGTGACGGTGTTGCACGGATCGCGAGTCCAGCGCCCGTCAACCACCAGCCGATAGCGATACCGCCCCTTGGGCAGAGTCAGATCCGCTTTGAAGTGCCCGTCCGCGCCCTGCCGAATCATCGGCGTGTTCTGCGGCGACCAACTGTTGAAGTCACCGGCGATCAGAACTTCACTGGCGCTGGGCACCTTCGTATGGAACTCGACGCCGTCGGGCGTCTGGCGAATGCCGTAGACTTCAATGATCTTGCGGGCGATCTCCGCGTGATCCAGGCCCGACGCATCGCTGGGCACTTCGACAATGTCGTCATCCGGCGACGTTACTGCTTGCAACACATTGCTTTCGGCCGTCTGAGGCACGTGCGTGATCAGCACCGACTTGCTCGCCAGCAACGCCTCCGCCTTCGCTGCCAGGCGGTTAGCCTGCACCAAAAGGTCTTCGTGCGACACCAACGGCACTTCCGTCTCGATGATCTCCTTCGCCAGCCGAACAAAGTCGCGACACCCCATGCTCGACGGGTCGTATTCCGTGATCGCCTGACCGAAACTGGCACTCTCTTTCAGCTTGGTATTGAAGTTGACATACGACTTGAACATCAAGTCGTCGAACTTTCGCCGCATCTCGTTGAGGATTTCGCGGGCCAGCTTCGTGCGCACATCATAGCTGTTGGCCAGAACCCGGATCTTGAGATCCTGTCCGGTGCGGGCGATCAAGTCGCGGACGGTGTCGATTTGTTTCTCCAGACCTTGCAGCGCGAAGTAGCCCGTCTCCACGGGGATGACCGCGTCATCCGCAGCCGCCAGCGCGTTGTAGGTCAGCAACCCGACGTGCGGCGGGCAGTCGATGATGCAATAGTCATAACGATGCGCCACGGTCCCCAGCGCCGACTTCAAATACTGCTCGCGGTTGTCGGCTTTGGCGGTCACGCTCTCGAACCGCACCAGCCCCAGTGTCGCCGGCAGAAAATCGAAGTTGGATGAGATTTGCCACGTCGCGTGCTCCATCTCCACCGGTCCGTCGGACTGATCCTGAAGCAGCACGTCCGCCACGCTGAACTCGATTTGCTCCTCGGGCACGGACAGACCCAGCGCGCAATGACCCTGCGGATCCATGTCGACCAGCAACACACTCTTGCCCGCCTCTGCCAGACACGCGGCAAGGTTGATCGACACCGTCGTCTTCCCACAGCCACCCTTTTGGTTTGCGACTGCCATTGTTCTCATCAGTTTTGGTCCTTCCTTGAACCCATCATCAATGACTCATTCGGCGGTCCCTGCGCGGCGCGCGTGCCATCCTGTGAAATGCCGATATCAGCACCAGGGACCGATAACAATTTATGTGCATAGTTATCGGTCTATGGAGTTGGAAACTTGATCGCGACTCTCAGCCCTGCGACGCCCTGCCCTCCCGCCCCCGAAACGACCGGCGAATCCGCCGGCGGCGCACACCGCCCACGCCGATCGCTGGATCGCGCCACGATCACAAGTCCCACGCATTCAAGATGTTGCAGGGATTCTCTTTTTCAGGAACCGATTTCTTCGGAGAAATCTGTCCTCTCGGGCGACGGTTCCGCGTTTAATAAGAGTACTCATGCACCACGCAGAACCCATCCTCGTCCGGAACGAACACGATCGCCCACAACACTGGCGACGATTCGTGGCTGCGTTGTGCTTCATGGAATACTATGTCGTGTTTGTCCACGCGGGCCTGGCCATCTGGGACGACGATTTCGGGCTTTGGTTCGACCCTACAGCTGCAGTGTTGCGGTTGACTTGGCCCCGAATCCCGCTGCTTGTCGGAGCCGCTATCTTGTATCTCTGCGGGCGCGGTTTGTGGCGCGGCGGACGCTTAACAACAATCTGGCTTTGGCTTGGCATTGTCGGCGTCTTCTCGATGGTCGTCTGCGAGGTGGTTGCGGGGGCTATACAGAGTTCAAGCGCGAACCCGTATTTCGCCCCTCGGTTGGCCACGCCGATCGGCACCGCAATTCTGGCAGGGTTCGGATCAGCATCCGTCCATTTGGTGCTGTTGGCGGTATTGGCTGCCGGAGTCTGGATCACCCGACCACACAACCGGCTGCTGAGAACAACGACAGCTCCCTGGGTCTACTGCGCGGCTGCCTACTGTCTCATGTCAATCCCCTGCGGGCTGCTCGGCCAAGACAACATCGCCCAGATGATTGGTTGGGCGATGTTCCAGCGGACGAGCATTTCCAGCTTCTTTCTGTTGGCGGGCTTCATCTCTGCTACATTCTTGGCTGCAACCGCCGCAGCCTTGCTGTACCGCTCGCGGCTCGCCCGAACAGGTGCGCTCATCCTGGCTGCGGCAAACATTGTCGTCGCCTGGAACATGTGGTACCCGATCTCGAAACTTGTTCGGATCGCCATTCATGCCCTGTTGATGAGTTTACCGCTCTCGGCCGAAATCGATGAAGGTGCCGTCTGGACGCAACATGATTTTCTGGGCCTGTTCGTCAATCCGGTCCGCCTCGTCGGCCCGTGGCTGCTGATTGCGATCTACGCCTGGAAGGTGCCCATGCGCAAGCCCCCCGACGACGGCACACCGTTCCCCCGGCGCTTCTGCGGGAAATGCTACTACAACCTGCGCGGCATCGAAGCCAACCGCTGCCCTGAATGCGGAACCGGATTCGAGCATGCCGTTGGATGAGAAAGTGTGCCGGATGTTGTCCCGATGCCCGTTGTGCAACTACTCGCTGATCGGTCTCCCTGATCGACACAAATGCCCTGAGTGTGGGTTCTCGTATGACAAGCGGATGGAAGTCTTAACGCTCGCGCTCAGAAAGCAAGTGTTCTGGCTTGTTGTCTGGACATTGGTGCTCCTGGGCCAAGCCGCCATCCTTGCTTACAGGGCCGGGTTGGCATCGATACCTATGATCGCCTATGCCATCATCTCATTCTTTCCGTTATACGGTTTCTATCTTTGGAGAAAGCAAAAACAAGACAAGATTCTCCTTTGGCAGGATGGCTTGCAGGTGATCACAAAGTCAAAACCAGGTCCGGTCTATTCATGGCAGGACATCCGCGTGGCTGAGCAGAGCTTGATCGACGGCCGCGCCATCCTCAAAATGCGAAATGGAGATCGGATCACATTGTTTGGCCGGAAGTTCTTCGGCTCCCATAATAGAACCGGAGATTTCGTCAAGAGCATAAACAATCGGCTTTCACAATCGGCAGGATGACCAACAAACCGCCCCTCTGATAGAACGATGATTCGCAAGACTTTGACAATCGTTTCCCTCATCGGCCCGAGGTTCAGCGCAGGTGTGTGAGCTGTGGCAACTGCGGATGCGCGGGCAGGCCCGTAGGGCCTGATGAAAATAGCCCAGCCCTTCAGGGCTGGGGTTTCGGGGTGCGCAGGAGCATCGAGTCCCATCGGGACGACTGAAGCGAACCCGTCGCATGCCAACGAGCGCGTGCATTTCAGCCGTCCCGACGGGACTGAATGCACATCCCGGACAAGTCACCCAGCGATGAATCGCTGGGCTATTTTCGGTTGTCCCTTCGGGACAGACAGACGACGGTGAGCCGACCGCCAGAGCTTGTGGGCTGTGCCCACCCTGCGAGCTTGCAATGCTGCTAAGACCTACGTGGATCGAATGACCGCTGTCCAGAATGCGGGAAGCAGTTTAGCAAATGAACATGCTTGAAGACCTCCTGAGTACGTTGTTGATGCTCTTGGTGGCCTGTGCCATGGTGATCGCATATTTGTCGCCTATCATCGGGCTGTCTCTGGTCTGGTCTTTTCTCCGCAAACGCGCGGCTCGCCGCCGCATGCAGAACCTGTTCATCAAATGCGGCTACGATCTGCGGGGGTCGAATGAACGGTGTCCGGAATGTAATACGTCGTTTGAGCGATCACGATGCTAATCCTGTCCACTATCGCCAAGGTTTACCACGTCCCATCATCGATGGTGCTCGGCATCGGTGCTGTTCTTGTCTTGGGATTACTTATCTTGGTGTTATGGATTGCAAGGGTTGATGAGCGAGACCCTCACCGCCGCCGCAAGCTCGGCCTGTGCTTGACATGTAGCTACGACCTACGAGGTTCGATTGATCGGTGTCCAGAATGTAATACACCGTTTGACCCTGCGAAACTTGGGCAGGAGGATTTGCGTTCTTGGCGAGCTCGGTTTCTCGGTGCCATCACGCACTACTCGAGTTTGGTGGTTCCATTGCTTATGATTCTTGTCGTACTCATGGCGTTCGCAATAGGGAGTTGCTTGCCGTGATCGGCCAACGATGCTCAGAAAGACTTTGACAATCGTCTCCCTCATCGGCCCGAGGTTCAGCGCAGGTGTGTGAGCTATGGCGACTGTGGATGCGTGAGCGAGGCCCGTAGGGCCTGATGAGAATAGCCCAGCCCTTCAGGGCTGGGGTTTCGGGGGTGCGCAGGAGCATCGAGTCCCGCACCAATCCTGGCCCGGTGGGTTCACCAGCAACGATTCGCGCTTCGGGCCAGGATTGGTGCGGGACGACTGAAGCGAACCCCTCAAGTGCCAACGAGCACGTGCATCTCAGCCGTCCCGACGGGACTGAATGCACATCCCGAATCCGCAACCCAGCCCCGGCGCGCCGGGACTGGGCTATTTTTGGTTGTCCCTCCGGGACAAACAGACGCTGGTGGTCTAATCGCCGGAGCTCTTCGGCGGTGTCCACGTGCAGGAATATCAACCGCTCCCTGACGGTCGCGTCTCTGATGGGGATTCCGCAATCCGCAATCCGCAATCGCCTGACCGCTCCCTGACGGTCGCGGCTCTGAAAGAATGGGCTTTTCTCGCTCCCTGCCACATACTGACTACTGATTACTGACTACTGACAACTTCTCCCACCGATCGCCGGGCAAGTACTACTCATAGAAGCGGGTGTTGGACCCGCGCAATGAGTGTGCGCGCATGGCGTGCCCACCGGGATTTCAATTGAGGGAGATTGCAATGGGTAAGACAGTTGTCAAGAAACGCACGACAAAGAAACAAATCGATGCCAATCACGCAAACGCCAAAAAGTCGACCGGGCCTCGGACGGCGGAGGGCAAGGCCCGCGTGCGGCTCAACGCGATCAAGCACGGTCTGCGGGCCGAGCAAGTCGTGGTGCTCGGCGGGCCGACGGCGGAGGATCCGGCGGAGTTCGATTCCCTGCTCAGCAATATGCTGCACGACTGCAAGCCGGCGGGGGCGCTCGAACGCGTGCTGGTCGAGCGGTTGGCGGTCAGTTTCTGGCGGCTACGGAGGGCGTATCGCTTCGAGGCCCGGGCCATCGAACGGGCCAACGAGCCCAATCCCATGAGCAAGATGCTGGAGGAACTCTCGCAGCTTCCGCCGCACAAGCCCGGCCTACAGGAATTGCCGGGCCTGCGGAGTCTCGACAAGCTGGTGCGCTATGAGTTGATGATCGACCGCGAACTGCTGCGCACCGCCGTGCAGCTTGAGCGCTTGCAACACACCCGCAAGCTGGAGGAGCGCCGCGCCGTCCCTGAGCCGGGCCCTTCAGGGTCCGGACCGGCCGCTGATCCACCCGGCGACGGTCCGCAGCCTGAAGGCCGCGGCTCAGTTGGGAGACGCCAAACACATGCGTCCGCTTCAGAAGCCGATTCGAGTTCGAGCGCGTGTGCCACGGCCGTGTCAGCCGTGCGCCCCGCCGGCCAACCCCAAGGATCACAGCCGACACGCGCCGAAGGGGGTGCCACTGGCAGCTTGTCTGCCAGTGCTTCCCACGCTGAGTCACACACCGGCGGGCTCGCCTCACGTGGACGAGCGGCACCGCGGCGCACTGCCGGGCAAGCCGCCAGCGGCACCCCAGTGGGCATCGCGCCGGACCCCGCGAAAGCTCAGTGGCCGAACAAAGCCATTTCGCAGCCATCCGCAAGCGGGCGAACAACATCGGTGCAGATCGCGATCCGATCGTGCGCCACAGCACGGCTAATCCGCCGCGGCGGACCGTGGCACACAATCGGATGTGCCACTGCTCTTGAGCAGTGGTCCGGCGT
>JACZTW010000125.1 GCA_022573485.1 Planctomycetota bacterium | reverse complement strand
TTACGCCTGTGCTACGAGCGAAGCGACAAGAGCTTTTTGGCGTTTCACCAACTCGCGGCAGCACTGATCTGTCATGGGAAATTGGTTCATGGTTAAATGTCATGTACACGGTTTTGCAATAGCTCCTAAGTGCCAGGCTCAGCTTGAGGAAATCAAGAGAATCACTGAGGACGTGTTTGCATTGGTCGACAGCGAAAAGGAGTCCGAGGCTGCGGAACTGAAACCCTCGCGGCAAGGCTTCGTCGAGGCCTGCGAAAAGGCAGGCATCAACATTCACGTTACCAAATTCCGTGCCACCGAGAACTACTTCACGGCGGAAGCCATTCAGAAGGTTATGACAGAGAAACACCGAGCACTCAAACCATTTGAAAGACTGAAGGACGTTGATCCCCATTGGAACAAGAACGAGAATTGGCGGATTGCTTGGGAGATGTCACGCAGCGATTTGAGAGGCACCGACCTCGGCGATTTCCTTGATGCACTCTAGGCACCATGATGTGGGTTGCCTTCAACGCGAGAAGGGTTAGCTGAATGGCCCACGACGCGCGTCTCGGAACACGGAACCCTGAGAACCGACAACTACTCCGGCGCTCGCTTACGCCGGCATCTTCGACCGATCACGTGGCAAGTTATACAAGTGGGCGCGTCCCGCACGGATATGGTGCGCGCGGAGCAAAGTACGTGAAGAGTGAAGAAGACAGAACGATGAAGTTGTGAATTGTCGTTTCCGCAGTGCGGCTGCAACGGGGCCGCAGCGGCGAAAAGCGTATTGGCGAAACGAACCCACGGCCGTTGCAAGCGCAACGCCGCTAACGAGATGGGCTGGAAATGGGGCACTGTAATAGTGTCCGAATCACCACTGGGAGCGCCGCCGCTACTCGCATGGGCCCCACGTTCCGAGCAGCAGCGCGAGGTCGAAGGCGTTGACGCTGCCGTCGCCGTCGATGTCGGCGGGGCAGCCGTCGCACGATCCCCAGGAGCCGAGGAGCAGGGCGAGGTCAAACGATTCGATAATGCCGTCCCCGCTGAGGTCGGCGGCGCAGGGGTCGAGCGGGAAGTCATCCGGGTCGGCTGGGTCCGTGCCGGCGTCGATCTCGTCGCCGTCGAAGACGCCGTCCTCATCGCGGTCGATGCCCATTCGTCTGTCGGCCGGCCGGGGAACGACGGTGTAGGTCAGCTCAGACCCCGGCACAGCGCCGGCGAAGAGGTCGGCAGCCGTGAGAATCTCCGCCGCACGATCGGACTGGAACTCCCCGCCGCCGATGTACTCGTAGCCGCGTTGTTCGCCGTCCTGCACGCCCTTGACGATCAGGCCAACCTGGAAGGCATCCGCCCGGCTTATCATGTCGTCAATGAGTTCAACTTGCTCAGCCGGGGCCTGGGCGGCATCGACGACGGTGGTCTGCACGCCCACGGCGGCGTTCGTGTCCGTGGCGAAGCACATCATGAAGGCCACGATGTCGCGGCGCTGCTGGTTGCCGCTCTCGCCCGGCAGAAAGGTGAATACCGGCGCGGTCAGAAAGTTGAAGAGCGTATCGACACTGCCGTCATGGATGAAACCGAAGCCGCTGTTGTTGTTCATGGAGGTTGCGTCGAAGCCGGTCTTCTCGTGCATGTTGCGCAGTTGCGGGATCTTCATGCTCTGGCTTTCGTTCAGCAGATTGCCGGAGATGATGATGCCGTTGGTGCCGGTGGGGAGTTGGTGGCAAGCACCGCAGGTCAACAAGCCGCCATCCAGCGGGAGACTCATGTACAGGCTCCTGCCGTTGTTCGGGTTGCCGCCGTTCGGGAAGGTCGTCGGCAGCGAATTGTCGAAATTGCGGAACGGGTTCGGCGGGGGCGTCAGCGAGTCAATGAAGGCGACGAACTGGTCCATTTCCTCGTCGGTGAGCTGGGCATCATCGCCCATGAGGCTCTCGAACGCAGGATTGAACGCCGACAGCCCCGCGCGATCGCCGCGCCAGTGGAACGGTTCGGTTCCACTGATGCCGATCAGTGTCTGGGTCGTCATCGGGCCTTTCATTGGGTGCCAATCTTCGCAGAAACCGCCGCCCGGAATGCCGCCATTGCAATTCTGGTTGAAGTCTTGAACCTCCCCGGCAGGGTTGCCGAGGTCCCATGCGATCTGGTCGGTGCGGCCATCGACGTGGCAGCTCGCGCAGGCCGTCTGACCGAGGCCGGAGGTGCGGTGCGTGTCGTAGAGGAAAGGCCTACCCGCTCGAATCGCTTCGGGCGTCGGGTCGTAGAACACCGCCCGAGGCAGGGCCTCTTCGAGCGTAGCTTGATCGATCGTCGATACGGAGTCGTCAAAGCGGTTCAAGACATAGAGGCGGCCGTTTACGTCGTCCAGAACGATGCCCGTCGGTCCCTGGCCGACTTCGACCAGCCCGGCGCGATTCAGGTCGGCATCCACGACGGCGACATTGTTCGAGCCCATGCCGGTGATGTAGCCCTGTGTGCCGTCGGCGTTCCAAACGATTCCTCGCGGGTCGCCGAGCGACTGGTCCCGGAGTTCTTGGGAAACCGTCGGCCCGGAATAGTCCAGATGAGGATTGAGGTCCACGAGCACGGGAGATCCGCCGCCCGCAGGCAACAACGCGCCCATCACGCGCACGAACCTGCCCGAGATGTTCGGTTCAAAGCGGATGACGTTTGTTGCTTCGGTGCCCACGACGGTGACGCTGCCCAACGGGCTGACCGCGATGCCCATGTCGGTGTTCATCAGGCCGGTGATGTAGGACACCTCGAGCGAGTCTGCGTCGATGACGGCCACGTCGTGGTCGTGCAGGTCCCAGCCGACCGCTGCCGACCAGTCGGCGCCATTGTCGTCCAGCCACACGCCGGCTTCGCTCTTTTGAACGATGATGCTGACCTCCGGCGGCGTCGGCAGATCTCCGGCGATGGGCGGGTTGAACTCCGTGCCGTCGTTGGGCGGCGGATTCTCATCGCCGGGATACGGGTTCACACTCGAAGACACAACCGTCTCGCCGAGAATTGTAGTGTGGTTGCCGGACTCGAAGATTGCCGCGTAGACAGTCGCGCCGTCGGTGGCCAATGCTCTGGGATCCTCGCCTTCAATGTCGAGTACGATCGGCGGGAGAGAGAGATCGCCCGGATCGTACACTTCGATCTGGTTGAGTTGCGAGATGGTCACGAATGCGCGCTGCGGGTCGCCTGCGAAAACGACGTCGGCCGGCTCATCGCCGGTGGTG
This sequence comes from Planctomycetota bacterium, assembly GCA_022573485.1. GTDB lineage: Bacteria > Planctomycetota > Phycisphaerae > UBA1845 > CAIVHJ01 > JACZTW01. Next base: position 6,933 of record JACZTW010000125.1, on the reverse strand, counting down.
ATGGTCTGGACGACGTTCATGGTGCTGAGGTCCACGATGCTGATGCTGTCGGAGATGTGGTTCACGACCCAGATCTCGGTGTTGGTGCGGGCGCGGACCGTTACCGGGTCCAGGCCGACCGCGACGGCGCCCAAGTGCGTGATGCCTTTGCCGGTGACCTCAAAGACCTCGATCCTGTTGTCCGGGGTGTTGGCGGCGACGAGCCGCGTGCCGTCCGGCGTGAGGGCGAGCGGGTACACCTGCGGCGTCTCCCAATTGACGAAGGACGATTGAGCCCGAACGGATGCGGTGCAAACGCAGATTACCGACAACGCAACAAGGAAGTGCCGCATCAGAAGCTCCTTCAAAAGAAAGCGATCCGGAAATCCCGGCCCTGTTGGCATTGTACAACGTCGTCGGACAGGATAAAAGGGGTCTCTGCTCAAGCCCGCCTGCCGCCGCGTGGCCGGTCTTGCGGGTAAGTTGCGGTCGAAGTCGCGATTTTGCTCTGTTGGGTGGCCAGTTATGAACGATCAAGAGACAACGGTTTCGGCGATGAAGGGATTCGTGCAGGCTTTCGTGGATGAGCGCGACTGGCAGCAGTTTCACGACCCCAAGAACCTGTCGATGTCCATCGCCATCGAAGCGGCGGAGCTGATGGAGCATTTCCAATGGCTCCGGAGCGACCAATTACGGGATCTGAAGGGCGACCCGGAGGCGATGGCGCACGTTGAAGAGGAGCTGGCGGACGTGTTTTGCTATGTACTCGCGTTCGCCGGAGCGATGGGCATCGATTTGTGCGCTTCTCTGGATTCAAAGATGGTCAAGAACAGAGAGAAGTATCCGGTGGAACGGTTCAAAGGGAAGTTCTGAGGCGGCTCGAACGGTTCTGCCGTCCAGATGATGGGTTGTGTGAGAGAAATGTTCGAAAGGTCAGGAAGTCACGGTCGCGCGAACTTCATCTGCGATGGCGCCGACCATGCCTTCCCATTGATCGAACCAGGGGACGATCTCGTATTGCAACAAGTCGTTGAGCAGCACATAGTCGCCTGCGGCGAGGCATTCCTTGAGTTGCGTCAAGTGGTGGGCGACCTCGTTGAGAATGGCGACCACATTCTTGCCATCGTGGGTCAGATCGTCGATGTTCAGCCCGACCAGACCGACGGTCTTGATCACGGTGTCATGAGTTTGTACCCACCCGGTGATGCACTCCGACAACACGCCGATGGCCTCTTCGTTGCGGTCTTTCGAGAGCAGCTCGATGGTTTCAGTCTGTTTGGCGCGCGTCGCGCTCAGGATGGACATCGCGGTTTGCATCGCGCCCGTGGCCAATTCCGGCACGGTGGCGGTCGTGAAGTCCAGGCGCCGGTACGCGGCGATTTCCCGGCTCAGCACTTCGTCGATCTCGTGTTCGGGTATCTCTTTGTGATCGCAGGCGATGGTGACAATCATGCGGTCGTTGTCGGACAGTTCAGGCTTGATCTGCGCAATGAGTTGGTCGATTGTGACCGGTGCGGGTTCACGGGGACAATACGGTTCGTTGTCAACGAAGATTTCCATGGTTGCGAGAGGCGTCTAAATCACCCAGTTGAGGGTGCCCGGATGGTCCTCGGGTTGCGTAAACGGCGGCGGCACGTTCCATTCGCCGAGCATTCGGACCAAGTCCGTAGTGCCAATGGGACGAGGCAAGGCATACAACTCACCGTAAGCGTACCCGGCTGATGCTCCTTCAGCGCCGGCGATCGATCGCACATAGTGGCTGACTCGCTCCAGGCGCGTATCGTCAAACTGCGATTTATAGCAGGCGACAGCCTCGACTTTCGTATCGATAGTATCGGTAATGTCGACGACGAATCGTGATGGATAGTGATGGATTTCGGCGGCGAAGGGCACGGGACGGTAAACAAGGTGATCCACGCGCAGCGGTTTGGTGTCGTCGAAGCGGTCGTTCCATTTGGTGAGCTGCGCATAGAATCGCGAGGCTTCGCTGAGGAGTTGGGCCTGGTAGTGGTCCGGCGAAGCGCCAGGCGTTCGGCCGGCCATAGTGACGAGGATCTTCACGCGATGACGCCGAATGACGGTTGCTATTTTGTAGCGTGCCTCCGGCGAATCCATGAGTTCGCGGTTGGTCAGGGGGAGAATGTCCCAGAACTGAACGCCGAGAATCTCCGCCGCGGCTCTTGCTTCCTGGACTCGCGTCTCCGGTGTGCCGCGTGGGGTAGGTTCGCCGCTGGTCATGTGCAACATGCCGACGCGGTGGCCGAGCTTGACCATCTTGGCGATCGTGCCGCCCATGCCGATTTCCAAATCATCGGGATGCGGTGCAGTGAAAAGGATATCCAGATGTTGATCCGCCATCGTTCGCGGCCCTACCTCGACATGTCGGGCGCAAATAAAAACCCGTCAGTAGACGGGTTTTTTAATAAAACGCGGCAATCACCTACTCTCGCCTTTCGACTACCATCGGCCGTGTGGGCTTCACTACCGTGTTCGGGATGGTAACGGGTGTTTCCCCACACGTAAGGTCACCGCACCATTAGAATAGCAAAACGGTGATTCTTGTCAAGGGGCTCCAACTCCTAGGTCCGCAAGTAGTTACGTAAATTCTCGTCGGTGGCGAGCACCGGCCTCAACTAAAGCTGCTCCGCGGATACGCCGAATCAGTAGGATGGCATGCCTCCTCAGGCGATCGGGAGAGGCTAAAGAATCGGTGCCGTCCGACGCGAGCACGGACGGCCGACAACCATTGAATTTGGGCAAAGCGCTGATGAAAAGACTCATTCCCAGTGAACCCTCGAATCAGAGCTCCGAGGATCCGACAGGCGTTCCGGAGGACCAATTGGATGCCCTCCTGCACAAGGTTGAAGAGAAGCGCGCCAGCCAAAGTTTTGAGCAGCAAGAGAGTGAACCCGATGTGGTCGACGTGTTTCGGGGCATGATGCGTCAAGTCTACATGCCGATATTCGAAACGCTCCGTGGAAAATACGCCTCCAAGGGTATCTCTATGGAACTTGACGCGGATGAGTTCCTCGGCGGCGGTCCCTCCCTGAGAATCAAGTTTTCCTACGGCGACTTGACTATGGACCTCGATGGCACGGTCATGCGCGGCGGCGTGGCATTCTACATCGTGCGCGGAGTCGGGAGCAACAAGGGAGCGGTTGTCAGCGGCCCGATGCTGCGAATCCGCAACCTCACCGCCGAGGACTTCCGCGAGTTCGTTGTCGACCACCTCAGCCAACTCATCAAAGACGCCCTTCGTCAGGCCTGAACCAAACAGCCTCAATCAGGTCACCCTTCAATCTCAGCCGCTCTGAATGCGCGCCGCGCCCTCAGCCCGATTCTTGGTATAATCGCCGGGCAGATGTGATGACTTCCATGGAACCGGATCATTCATTGACAGATACGGTTACGCTGACCTTTGGCAGCGGCGGCGAGTCCGAATCCCCGGAGACGGCCGAGATCCCGCGGCAGTTGGGTCATGTCACGCTCGTCGAGCAAGTCGGTGAAGGCGGGATGGGCGTGGTCTGGCGTGGGCGCGACGAGTTTCTCAAGCGCGACGTAGCCGTCAAACTGTTTCGTCATCTGCGACTGGCCCGTGACCCGGAACTGCGGCGGCAGTTTATCGACGGCGCCCGCGCTGCCGCGGTGATCAAACACGCCAACGTGGTTTCCATTTATCATGCAGACGAACTGAGTGAAGTGATCTACATCGTCATGGAATACGTGGACGGCTGCACACTTCAGGATGTCCTCGCCGAAGGGGGCGCGCTGGAGCCCCCACTGGCGACGCTGGTCACCGGCAAGGTGCTCGGGGCGTTGACGGCGATCCACGACGCACAGGTCATCCACCGTGATCTCAAACCCGCAAATGTCTTGTTCGATCGCAAAGGCGAATTGCTGGTGTCCGATTTCGGTCTCTCGTATCAGCGCGAGTCCCCGCGAACAGGCGATGCCCCCGTTCTCGGCACGCCGCCTTACATGGCCCCCGAGACTTTCGACGGCGAAGGGTCCTTCCAGAGCGATGTGTATGCAGTCGGCATCATGTACTATGAACTGCTCACTGGAGCCAGACCGTTCCGTGCCGAGTCTGTCGTGGATTATCACACTCAGCACCAGAACGCACCCATCCCGGGCGGACCGATCGATCGTCTGGGTCTCAGCGACGATATGCGCGAAGTGATTATCCGCGCGACGAACAAGAAGAAGATCTTTCGCTATAAAAGCGCCGCGCACATGCTCAAGGCGCTCACGGACGCACACACCGGATTGCTCAAGGATCATGCCCTGGATCTTCGACTGCGCGATCTCGTTCGCGGAGTGGGACGGAGCGGGTCCGGCGACGGCACCACCGACCACGTGACGGAGTCGCCGGCGGCGACCTACTTTGACTTGCTGTCCCAGCGTGCCGACGCCAAGCGAAAACGCAAGGAACAAGACTCAGGCGAGCTTCAATAGGCGCTTACAGCCCTCTTCCAGTTCGGGCATTTGCTTGGCATAGCAGAACCGCAGCTGGCTTCTGCCTTGGTCGGGATGGGCGTGGAAGATGGATCCCGGCACGGTGGCGACGCCGACGCGTTCCAATATGGACTCTGCCGCGTGCGTGTCGTTCTCGAACATGTCATGGAAATCGACCATCATGTAAAATGCACCGTCCGGCCGGTAGGGCTCCATACCGATGTTCTGCAGCGTTTTGCACAACAAATCGCGCTTGGTGCGATAGTCACGTTCCATGTCTGAATAATAGCTGTCAGGAAGTAGGCGGATGGCTGCTTCGACGCCGAGTTGCAGGCAGGAGGGAGCGCAGATGCCGAGCAAGTCGTGCGCGACAGCCGTCTTGGCCACGATCTCCGCCGGGCCGGTCAGATAGCCGATCCGCCAGCCGGTAATGGCGTAGGTCTTCGATCCGCCGCTGATCGTTACGGTGCGCTCCTTCGCGCCGGGCAGGGCCGCCGCCGAGATGTGCGGCTTGTCGTGGATGATGTATTCGTAGACTTCATCGGTGACGACCAGGCAATCGTGCTTCTCGGCGAGGTCGATGATGAACTCCAATTCCTCGCGGTCAAACACTTTGCCCGTCGGGTTTGATGGCGTACACACCAACAGCATTTTGGTCTTGTCATCAACAGCCCGTGACAGTTCATCTCGATCGAACTGCCACTGCGGCGGATGCAACTGGACGAAGCGCGTTTCGTTGCCGAGCAGCTTGATGAAATTCGTGTGGTATGAATAGTAGGGTGAGAACGTGACGACGTTGTCGCCGGGGTCCAGCGTCGCCTCGCACAGGCTCGCGAACGCACCAGCCGATCCAATGGTGACCGCAATCTCCGTTTCCGGGTCGGCGGTGATGTGGTTGAACTTCTTCAGCTTGCCGGCGATGGCTTCGCGGACCGAGAGAATCCCCTGCATGTGTGTGTAAATGGACTTGTCGTCGTCGATGGCCTGCTTGGCGGCTTGTTTGAGGGCGTCCGGGGCGGGCTGGTCGCATACTCCCTGCGACAAATTGACGCCGCCGATCCGCTGCACCCAGGCTGAGTACTTGCGGATGGCTGACTGTTGCTGGTCCAGAATACGTTGCGATAGAAACCGTGACATCAAGAGTCTCCTCGTTAGCTCTGGATTGACGGCATAGCACAGTTTCGGGCAGAATTCAAACGCGCGAAGGGGCGCCAACCCTGTCTTGTCGCCCCGTTGAATTCGAGATAGTGTATGCTCCGATGGAGGCAACGAACATGCGGCCTATACAACCTCGAACCAGTCTGTTGGGATTGCTCTCGTTTTTCCCCCTGTTTTGGGGCTGTGCGACGGGCGTGCCGTCGAGTTTCTCACTCACAGAAGAAAACTACGCGAGTGTCCGCGAGCAGGTACTCCCCAAGCAGTCTGAGTTGGCCTGGATGCAGATCCCGTGGCGGCCCAGTTTCCACGAAGGCGTTGCCGAAGCTCAGGCGCAAGGCAAGCCCGTGCTTCTCTGGGTCATGAACGGCCATCCGCTGGGATGTACGTGAGGCAACGGTGTTGCGGGCCGGCGGTCCGTTTGGTCTGATCCTCGGCTGATCGCCCTGGCCGACGAGTTCGTGCCTGCTGCCGACGAAGTCTGGCGACTTCAACGCGGCACGGACCGCGAATGTCGGTTCTTTCAAGCGATGGCCGACAAAGGTCACTACGGGGGTGGCCAGGGCACGCGCCAGGGCATCTATGTGTGCAGTTCCTCCGGCGACTTCCTGGCTTCGATCAACTCCTTGAATCCCGATACGGTCATCACGACACTGGAGACCGCTCTGCGCAAGTGGCAACAACTGCCGGAGACGGTGAGGCGACGAGGGAGCGCGGCGAATCCCATGCCCGCCCATCGCTGGGAGACAAGTTACCCGGACCACGGCTTGGTGCTTGTTTCGGTGAACAGGGACTTGGTCGCTGAGCAGAGCGATGTTCGACGGACCGGCGATCGTTGGAATCGCGATCATGTGTGGTTCAGCGCTGAGGAAGCGCGATCGTGGCTGCCGGCCGATCCGATTCCGGGAACAGTTCACCAGCTGCCGGAGCCGCTTGTGCGGCGCCTGGCACGATTCCATCTCGTGGACAACGTCCGAGGCCAAACGCTGCCTTTTGCTGTGCAAGAAGTATACGGTTCGGAGATCCAGACGGAGGTTCTGGAGCGTCGAGGCCAGTTGGTGCGTTTGCGGATCAGCGGTGTGACAATGGCGGTGGCCGAGGGCCCCTGGTTAATGGGCGACAATGATTGGAAGCCGCCGCGAGAATTCCCGCGCACCGTGGCCGTACAATTGCTCGGTTATGCCACTTATGACCTCGCCCAGACCGTGTTCACGGAATTCGAAGTAATCGCCGTCGGTCACGGGCGAGGCTACACGCAGAACAATGATCGCAGCAGGGGGCCGCAAGAGGGAACCATCGGCTTCGTGTTCACGCTGGCTGAAGATACGCCGGCGGAACGCGTTC
>JACZTW010000124.1 GCA_022573485.1 Planctomycetota bacterium | reverse complement strand
ACCGAATCAGCGGTGATCTTGCGGCCATTGACAATCACGCCCGCCGCACGCCCGCCATCGACGACAATCTTCTCCACTTGGCAGGATTGCCGCAGCTCGACACCGTTACTTAACAGTTCAGCTTTCATCAGGCGGATGAACTTGTCCGTACCGCCTTTGAAAATGAACACGCCCTTGCTCATGAAATTGCTGAACACGATACCGTAGGTGATGGCGGGGTCGTCGAGCGTTGAGCCGTTGGCGTAATTGATCGGCTCCATCAGCAGCCGCCACACGTCCGTGCGGCCGGGGAAGAACTTCTGGAACAGCTCGCGCGTGGTCATGCTGGCATCGTCGTAGAAATCCATACTGCGGGCAGCGTCGAAGAAATCGACCACGGTCTGCTGCTCGATGCCGAAATGCTCGACCATGATGCGCGTGAAGTCGTCGCGGCTGTAGGTCGTTTCGAACTGAAACTGCGGATTGTCGAAGCGGATGCCTTTGAGTTGCTTGATGCAGTCGGCGATTTCCTGCGTCCAGTAGCGGCGGCAGCTCTTGATCATGCCCACGGGGAAGCCGTGCAGCGAAATGTCGAAGATGTGCCCGCCTTTGCGCTTGAACCAAGTGGCCATCCCGCCGAAGTTGTAGTGCTGTTCGAGCAGCAGCACGGAATGCCCGCTCTTGGCCAGCGCATTGGCACACGTCAACCCCGCCAGCCCGCCGCCAATCACGATCGCATCATAATGATCCCGCACGCCGGCCAAGCGGTCCTTGCGATTGATCTTCTGTCGGACATCTCGATAGAAAGATTCCCGCTTCTCAGCCGGTGTAAAGTACGGATCGCGCTCGCTCAAGAGTTCAGCCATTTCAGGAACTCCCTCGGTGCAACATCCACGTCGCGAAGAATCGAACGAATAATGCCGCGACCCAGGTTCTCTCCACGATGATCCGGCACGGTCGCGGTACGCCCATCCGAATGTTGGAAGAAACGATGACTGCCCCGTTGGCGAATCTGCGCAAACCCCTGCGACTTGAGAAACCGGATTACCGTTCTGGCGCGGACAGGCCGCAGCCGGCTCACTACGAAATCTCCACACGTTCAACGGCCACAAAACGGTGGTGCCCCGGGCTCTCATGCTCCAGGCATAGTTTGATCACTTCCGTGATCCGTTTGCGGAGCGTGGGGAGGGTTTTGGCCTGAGTGTAACAACTCCTTAGCGCCGGTACGGTCGCTACAAAGTAACCGTCTTCATCTTGCTCAATCAGAACAGTCAACGATTTCTGCTTGGCCATTGTTCCCTCTCGCTTTCAATCAAAACGCCGGCGGGTACCGTTCAGTCGCGCGCCAGCACATGCGCGTTTGCCATGCTGATGCCACTCAGCATGGCGCCGATGATACCCAAAAAGCCCTGGTCTGTCCCGCAAATGAAGAGGTTTTCGAGGTGCGTTTTGCCGTCGCGGGTTTTGTGCGGGGTGCCGTAGACCGCGCCGTTGATGTGGCCTGTGTAGTGCTCGATGGTTCGGGGCGTGAAGATGTCGCGGGCGATGACGTGATCACGGAATTCGGGAATGAACTTGACCGCATGATCGGCGGCTAAATCGTAGCAGCGGGCTTTCGCCGCTTTGTATTCGTCCTCCGGCAGGCTCGCCCAGCGATCGTAGTTGGCCAGCGAGGTCAGGCGGACGAAGCCCTCTGCCATGTCGTCGTGCCGTTCGTAGTTGTTGGGCATGCAGATCACGCCGCTACGCGGGTCGATCAAGTCGCCGGGTTTGGCATAGGTGAATGTCTCGGCGTCGTTGAAAAAGATGATCGTCGCGTCGATGCCCAGTTCCACCGGTTTGATGTCCAGAACAGAGATCGATTCAATGAAGGACAGTTGCCCAGGGCGATGGTCCATTCCGCCTGCGGCTCCTTGGAGCAAACGCATCGTCTCGACATATCCCGCAGACGAAATAATCGTGTCCGCCGTAAGAACCTCGCCATCGTCAAGCTCGATTGCGGTCACCCGCCGATCCTGCGTCGTGATCCGCTTCACGCCGCACTTCATGCGAAACTCGCCGTCGCACGCACGATAACGCTTGACCAGTTCGGCGATGATCCGCCGCACGCCCTGCTTCGGCCGGGCGAAGCCTTGCAGGAAAATGCTCTTGAACATGGTCACGAACTGCGTGTAGTCCATGTCGTGCTGCTCGGCGTTGCCGTAGTACATCAAGGGGCACAGCAGCATATCGATGAGTGTGTGATCGCCGAAGAACTCCGCCAGCACGCGGCGCGAGGACGTCGGCTGAACGCTCAAGTCGAGATCATCGTAGGCCTTGATGTTCTCGATGAGCCGCAGGAAGTTGTCCGCCTCAGCCGGAAACTCGCGGGCGACTTCGTCGATCAAAAGTTGTATGTCGTTATTGAAGCGCATCTGCCGGCCGGGAAAACTGACGGCGGAGTAGCTCTGTTCGCACAGGTCCAGAGCGTCGCGGGAGATGCGGAGCTGGCGGAGCAGCTTGGGCAGAGGCGTGTTCCGCACATGGGCCCCGACATAGTTCGTCAGGGCGTGCAGGCCGACGTCAAATCGGCGACCGTCAAGCGAGTAAAACGAATTCAGCCCGCCGAAGTTGTAATGTCGCTCGACGATGCAGACCCGCCGGTCGAACATGGCCAGCCGTATGCCCGCCGCCAGGCCGGACATGCCCGCGCCGATGATGATGACATCGTAATCCATGACCGGCTGAGGATACGGCCCCGGCGGGATGATCGCAACCTGCCGCAGTGCGGTTGGCCGCTATGGCTGTTCCGCAGCGTCGGGAGACGGCGGATCGGCCTCTTGGGTGGCAGGATTGCCCGGGGGATCTTTCTCTTGATCAGCGGAAGGCGGCTCATCTGATGGGGCTTCCGTAGGCGTCACGGGTTGAGTCGTCGGCTCTTCAGTGGAAGCAGCCAGCGCCTCTTCGAGCGCCGTACGCACTTCGTCCGGCAGGTCGAAAAAGTCGTCCGCGAGATCGACGTTGTACTCGACACTGTCTATGGTTGTGATGAACTCGTGGCCCATTTGTGTTTTGCGCAACTTTCGCGGCGCTCGGATCCCGCCCGTCTCTTCGTATTCGCTGAACGCCACCTCCCTCGGCAAGTTGCCTAAGGGGCCGCGCACGTACACGAGCACGCGCCGCATCACCAGGAGCCCACTTTCGACGCTGTAGAAGTTGCTTTCGGACAGACCCTGCGGCGGCGTCATCAGTACATGGTAGCATTCGATGTCGCCGACCTCTTCGACGCCGACGGTTTCCACGACTTCGTAGAGGTCGGCAAGGTGCAGCAGATTGTTGAAAGCTCCCTCGCGCATCAGTGCGGCCTTTGGCCCTCCCTCAAAGATCAGCGGACCCTGTTCCTCCGACAGTCGCCAAACCGTTTCACCATCACATCCTTCTCTCAACACACCCCGGTCATCAGATTCGATGATGTGAAGGTACTTGTTGGGCGCTGCCCTGTATTCAGTGATATCCATGTTTTGGCCGGACCTGGTGACCGTGATCGTCCCCTGCGACAGAACATTCCGCAGCTTCTCGTAGGCCTCCCGGCCTCCGGTCACGTCGATGTAACGGCTGAAGATCTGCTGCGGCGGCGGCAGGATCCCCGTGTGGGCGACGCGCGACGCCTGGTCCGCAGTTGTTTCCGGCTGCGCGTTCGGCAAAACAGTCGAGGGGGCCGGTGTGGCCTCCGACTCCGTCTTGGTGGCTTGAGGCTGCGGCGGCGTGTCCGCGGCTTTCTTCTCGCAGCCGGCAGCCGGTAGCAACGCCAGCAGCGCAGTCAGGATCACGCAGGTGACCGGGCACGCCGATGCGCTCCACGAATGAAAGCATTTGCACATTCCGTTCATACGGTGTTCTCTCTCATCTAATCAACTCCAATCGCCATCGGCAGGGCTGCCAAACGGCAAGCCATCGGAGGGGACGGCGGATTCCGAACAACGAACTACTCAGCTCCGGCGCCGATGGCCTGGAACTTTGGACCGAGATAGGCGACGCAACTGTCGAGCGAGGCGAGCTCTTGGTATTCTTCCTTGGGCACTTCGATCTTGTAGCGTTTGCGGAGTTCCATGACGATATCGAGGAAGTCCATGGAATCCAACTCAAGTTGATCGCGCAGTCGCACGTCGTCTTTGATGTTTGAAAGATCTGCGTCGGGCGCAATAATTTCGATGATGTCCACAACGACTTGTCTGACTTCCGAATCGGTCATTGTTCCCTCGATGAACTAAAATGCGGCTGCCTTGGAGTCTCAGGCCGAGTGGCGCTTGACCACTGTGGCGGAATTGATGCCCAGCATACCAAAAGAGTTGTTCAAAATATAGTCCACCCTGCCGATGTCTCTGGGCTCGTTGCAGACCAAATTACGCATGGCGCAGGCGGGGTCGAGTTCCTCCACATTGATCGTGGGATGGACCATGCCGTCGTCAAAAGCCCCCAGATTCCCGGCCAATTCCAGCGCCCCGGCGGCGCCCATGGCGTGGCCTATGAAGCTCTTGGTGTTGTTTACGTACACGTTGGGATAATCGCCAAACACCTGCCGGATGGCGATCGCTTCCTGCTCGTCGCCGGAGGGCGTGGAAGTGGCGTGCGTGTTGATGATGTTGACTTGCGACAGCTCAATGCCCGCCCGGCGGACGGCCGCCGTCATGCACTCCGCCAAACGCTCGGGCAACGGCATCACTGGGTCACAGGCATCGGAATTCATCGCATAGCCGACCAACTCGCAAACAATTGGCGCCCCTCGGCGTGTGGCGTCGCTCAAGCGTTCGAGCAGATACAGGCAGCCGCCCTCGGCCACCACGATGCCGTTGCGATTCTTATCGAAAGGCCTGGAGGCTTTGGTCGGGTCGGCGTGTGAGGCCAGCGCCCCTTGGCTGGCGAAGCTGGCGAAGATCCCGAAGGAGTGGATCGACTCCGACACGCCGCCGCAGATGGCTGCGTCCACTTCGCCGAGCCGCAGCATTTGGCAACCTTGAATCAAGCCCGCGTTGCCCGCTGCACAGGCGGCGCCGATGGTGTAGTGCGGGCCGGTGATGCCCATGTTGATGGTCACTTCGCCGGCGGGGTTGTTGGCCACCGTACGCGGATTGTGGTGATGCGACCAGCATTTAGTATCGTAATCAAACCCTCGAATGACATTAATTTCATTCTCAGTCTCGACGGTGCCGTGCTCGGTCACGCCGATGAATATGCCGATCCGGCTGCGTCCAATCGTATCCAGATCGAGCTGGGCACTGGCGACCGCTTCGCTGGCGCAGAAGATCGAAATCGACCCCGCACGCGTGCCGCGCCGGCGCTCCTTGGAAGATTGGTGTCTTCGCTCGTCGAAGTTGCAGATCCCCGCGAAGACCTCGCCCATGAAGCGCGTCTCCATCGTCGAGACGCCGGAAATACCGTCGAGAAGATTGCGCCGAAGGGTGGCCAGCTCATTGCCCAGCGGGGAAGTGAGACCGACACCGGTGATGACGATGGTTTCTTGATCGGGCATCAGCGTCCTGGTTCAGTTTGAAGTGCAGCGTTCGCCCGCATCGACAGCCCGCGCCCGCTGCGGGATCGCGGATCGATGATGTGCCAGAAGCTCAACTTGGGGTCGCCACGTCTGCACCGAAGCGCATCATGCTACAGGACTTAGCGAAATTCTGGAAGGGGTTCGCTGCAATATTCACTTGAGCCTGCGATTTCGATCTCAGGCATGGTTCTACCCATGTCGGCGGACTTGCCGAGCACCAATTCATGTCCTACTCTGCGTCAGACCACAGACCCGTTCGGCTTTCAAAGTTGAGGAGGTGTGCGCCATGCGAGTTTCAGTTCTGTCGCTGCTGATCGTCCTGGTTTCGTTGCTCGGTCCGCGATCGTCGGCAATGGCGGCCGATGGGCAACTGCGAGTCGGTTGCTCATTTCCGAGCGCTCGATCCCAAGTACCGCTCGACGGTCGCATGCTCTTGATGATCTCGAAGGACGGTTCAAAGGAGCCTCGATTCCAGATCAACGACGGGGCAAACGGTCAGTTGATCTTCGGGATCGATGTGAACGGACTCAAACCGGAAGCCGAAGCCATATTCGATGGGAAGGTCTTGGGCTTTCCCTTACGAAGCCTGGATCGGGTGCCCCCTGGAGAATACTGGGTGCAGGGACTGCTGCACCGCTACGAGACCTTCCACCGTGCTGATGGTCACGTCGTGAAGCTGCCTATGGACCGCGGTGAAGGCCAACACTGGAATCGGGCGCCGGGCAACCTCTACAGCACGCCGCGCAAGGTGCGAATTGATCCAAACAAAGACGAATTGATCCGCATCTCGCTCGATCAAGAGATCCCGCCGATCGCCCCGCCTGCGGACACCCAGTACATCAAGCATGTCAAGATCCAGAGCAAGCTCCTCTCCGAGTTCTGGGGGCGGCCGATGCACTTGGGCGCTTGCGTGCTGTTGCCGGAGGGATTCGACGAACATCCCGAGGCACGCTACCCACTGATCATCAACCACGGCCACTTCCCACGCACGTTCGGCGGCTTTCGCGAGGAACCGCCCGACCCTAATCTGGAGCCCGACTACAGCGAGAGATTCAAAGTTCACGGGTACAACCGCATCGTCCAGGAGCACGCCCATCAATTCTACAAGGAATGGATCGGCCCCAATACGCCCCGGATGATTATCATCGAAGTGCAACACGCGAATCCGTACTACGATGATTCCTACGCCGTAAACTCGCAGAACCTCGGCCCGTACGGTGATGCGATCATGTACGAGTTGATTCCGTTCGTGGAGAAGAAGTTTCGAGCGATTGGGGCCGGTTGGGCACGATTCACCTATGGCGGATCGACGGGTGGGTGGGAAGCCCTCGCAGTTCAGGTCTTCTATCCCGATGAATTCAACGGCTGTTTCGCAGCCTGCCCCGATCCAATCGATTTTCGTGCCTACACCGTTGTCGACATTTATAAGGACACGAGCGCCTATCACGTCGAAGGCCAATGGAAACGCACGCCTCGCCCGGGTCTCCGAGATTACTTGGGGCACGTCAGCGCCACGCTCGAACAAATCAATCATCGGGAGCTGGTGCTCGGAACGCACTCGCGATCCGGGGATCAATGGGACATTTGGGAGGCCGTGTACAGCCCGGTCGGCCCGGATGGATATCCGAGGCGGATCTGGAACAAGTTGACCGGCGAGATCGATCATGCGGTCGCCGAATACTGGCGCGAGAACTACGACCTCCGCTACATCATGCAACGGGACTGGAAAACTCTGGGTCCCAAGTTGAGGGGCAAGATCCACATTTACTGCGGCACGATGGACAACTATTACCTCAACAACGCGGTTTACCTGACAGAGGAATTTCTGGAGCAGACCCGCGATCCGCATTACGATGGAATCGTCGATTATGGAGAGCGGGCCGAACATTGCTGGAACGGCGATCACGAGCGCCCGAACGCCACCTCGCGGCTGCGTTACCACCAAATGTACGTTGACAAGATCATGGAGCGCATTCGCAAGACTGCTCCGGCCGGGGCCGACCTCGAGAGCTGGCGATACTGAGCGTGGCTCGCGAGTTCGAGGTTCTCAAAGGCGTGAAATCCGTGGAGCGCCCTGGAAATGCATGAAATCGTACGATTCATGATATATTAAGGCTGGCGGATGTGGTTGGGGAGGACGGCGATTTCGGAAACCCGAAGCTGGAGAACGCACCATGAAAACCGTGGCCCAAATGTCGTGTGTGATCGTTGTGATGGCGGCGTGTTCGATGGCCTCGGCCGGGGACCGCGGGGTTGTGGGCCGGCCCGCGCCGGAGTGGGGTGTGAACCAATGGCTTAACCTGCCCGGGGGCAAGACGACGCTCGATGTCTCCGACTACAAGGACAAAGTCCTTTACTTGTATTGTTTTCAGTCATGGTGTCCGGGTTGTCATCAACGTGGGTTCCCGACGCTCCAGAAAGTGATTCAACGATTTCGCGAGAACGACAATGTTGCTTTCGTGGCGGTGCAGACGGTGTTTGAAGGATTCTCTTCGAACACGTTCGAACGCGCCAAGGAAGTAGCGAAGCAGTATTCGCTCGAAATCCCGATCGGCCAAAGCGGCGAGAAAGGCCGGCGGTCGGAATTGATGGGCCGCTACCGAACGGGCGGCACGCCGTGGGTCATCATTATCGACCGCGTTGGGGTCGTGCGATTCAATGATTTCCACATCAGCGTTTCGCAGGCAACGGGCTTGATCGAGCAGCTACTCGAAGAGCAAACCGACCGCGATACCCGCGTTCCGCAATCTCGCTCCGGGCGGGAATTGATCGGCCGGCAATTCGATTTGGCCGGCCTGCGCTGGCTCAATACAGCGGGGAAAGCACCGCTTGTGTTGAAGGGCAAAGTGACGCTCGTGCGCTGGTGGACGGAAAGTTGTCCCTACTGCGAGCGCAGTCTGCCGGCCATCACAAGACTCGAAAAGCGATTCGCCGGGCGGGGTTTTCAGACCGTGGCAGTCTATCACCCCAAGCCGCCGCAAGCAGTCGATGATCGGAAGATCATGCGCGCCGCAGCCGAGCGCGACTACCACGGCCCCGTAGCCGTCGATGAAGATTGGCGCGTTCTGGAGAGAATCTACCGCCGCAATCACCCTCATTCGCCGACCAGCGTGAGCTTTATCGTGGATCGCTTGGGCAAAGTGCGTTATGTCCATCCGGGCCCGGTGTTCGAACCGACGGACGACCCCTCCCAGCAAGCAGCGAACAGCGACTACGAAGGAATCAAAGAGATCATCGAACTGCTGCTGAAGAAATGAGCGCCAGGCCGACCGCTTAGGCCACTTCAAACGAAGCTGCATATTCGCTTGCCTGATACGATCTCACCGATAACAAAGGCCTTGATTTTATGGCTCTTGAAGCGCTCGACGACCGCTCTCGAATTGTTCCGGCGCACGACGACAGCCATACCGATACCCATGTTGAAGGTGCGATACATTTCGGATTCGGGCACTCCGAGCGACTGCATGATATTGAAGATCGGCGGCACCTTCCATGCCTTTTTGCGGATGAGCGCCTGGCAGCCGGGCGGCAGCATTCGAGGCACGTTGCCCGGCAGCCCACCGCCCGTGATGTGGGCCAGCCCAAGGACTTTTCGTCTCCCGCGCAGCAACTCCAGAATCGGCTGGATGTAGATGCGCGTCGGCTTGAGCAGCTCGGCGCCGAGCAAACCACGCAGGCCCTTGATCCGGCTTGAGAGTTTGTAGTTGTGGGCCTCGAAGAAAACCTTTCGCACCAGCGAATAGCCGTTGGAGTGAATCCCGGAAGAACCCAGCCCGATGATCGAGTCGCCGGGTCTGATGTCCTCGCCCGTGATCAAGTGCTTGCGCCCGACGATGCCGACGGCGAAGCCGGCGAGGTCAAAATCGCCCTTGCGGTAGATGTCCGGCATTTCGGCTGTCTCGCCGCCGAGCAGGGCACAGCCCGCCAGACGGCACCCTTTGGCAACGCCCGCCACGATCGCCGCCGTGCGTTTGGGGATGTTTTTGTTGAGCGCCACGTAGTCGAGGAAGAACAACGGTTCAGCGCCGCAGGTGGCCATGTCGTTGATGTTCATCGCCACCAGGTCGATCCCGATCGTGTCAAAACTGCCGGCCTGGGCCGCGAGCAGGACCTTGCTGCCCACGCCGTCGCTGCATCCGACGAGGACCGCGTCTTTATATTTCCGCCCGAGTTGGCTAATCGAGAACAGGCCCGCAAAGCCGTTGACCGAGTCGATGACGCGATGATCCTGCGTGGACTTGATGGAGCGCTGGATCCGGCGAACCAGGGCGTCGTTGGCCTCAATACTGACGCCGGATGATTTGTAAGTCAGTCGTTTGGGCATCGTGACTATCCGGGCTGCCTGTGTATGGCGTGGCATGGGCATCCCGGCGCGCCGGGACTTGCCCGTGGGCAGTCGTGTCCTCATCGACACGGGCAAGGGTACTTGCCCATGCCACCCAGAGGCGGTCGGCAGAGACGCCAACAGCTACAGGAGTTTTCAAACAGCGCCTAATCGAACATCTTCATCTTGTGTCTTTCCATCTCGAATTTGCTGAACGTGTCTTCGATGGGCACGGGGTACTCGCCGGTGAAGCACGCGGCACAAAAGTGTTCCGCGCCGCCTTTGACACAGGACAACATTCCCTCCAACGACA
>JACZTW010000123.1 GCA_022573485.1 Planctomycetota bacterium | reverse complement strand
AATGATCATTTTGCGCCTTCTCGCTTGGTGATCATCGAGAATACGCACAATCGCGGTGGCGGCTCGGTCTGGCCGATTGAAATGATCGCCGATGTCGCCGCAGTCGCTCGCAAGGCTGGATTGGCCATGCATTTGGATGGTGCGCGACTGTTCAATGCCTCCGTGGCGAGCGGCGTTACGCTCGCCGAGTATGCACGCCATTTCGATACGGTCAGCATGTGCTTTTCGAAAGGCCTGGGAGCCCCGGTCGGATCGATTCTGGCCGGCTCGAAGGATTTGATGCAGGCCGCCCACCGCTTCCGAAAGATGTTCGGCGGCGGCATGCGCCAGGCTGGGTTGCTCGCTGCGGCAGCCAGTTATGCCCTGGACCATCACATCGATCGGCTGGCGGACGATCACGCCAACGCCAAGACACTCGCAGTGGCGCTGGCGGAATTACCCTCCGTGACCATCGATCCGGACGAAGTTGAGACCAACATCCTGTTCTTTGAGGTTGATCCGCGCCTCGGCACAGCGGGGCAATTGTGCAAACGGCTGCGGGAATCCGGCGTGCTGTTGCTGCCCGAATCTTCGACGCGTTTGCGTGCTGTCACGCACCTCGATGTCTCCGCCGACCAGATCGGACAGGCCATTCCGTTGATCCGCGAAGTTCTCAAGTAAGCCCGATTCGCATGGCTGCCGGCTCTTTCACACTCATTTCAATGCTCGGTGTGCTCTGCCCGCTTGTAGGCGCACAGGATTCGACGACCGAAATCCACTCCTCCGCCGTGCAGGCGATTGCGCGCGAAGACGATTCAGAGGCCATGAAGCTCCTGCGCCGGCGGGTCGATGATGATCCCAAGAACAAGACTTACCTTTTCGAACTTGCCGACGCACAGCGACACGCGGGTGAATCGGGCGCTGCACTCCAGACGGTCGATGAGTTGTTGGCGCTGGATCCGGCGAATGAGGCTGCTGTGATTCTCAAGGCCGAAGTTCTGTTGGAGCGGAAGGATTGGGAGGCCGTGATCCGGACGCTCGCCGCGTCGGCCTCCTTCTCAGAATCGTATGCGAACAGTCACTTGCTTGCCGAAGCGTACCTCCGCTCGGGGCAACTCGTGGAGGCGGCATGGTTTTATGAGAAAGCGGTGCGTCTGAAGCCCGACGCTCTGGAGGATCTCGTCGCCTTGGGCCGGTTGCACCTGCGGCGCGAACTGCCCGCCCTGGCTGTGCGGGCATTGAAATCTGCCCTCGCCCTGGCCGGCGACGATCCGCAGGTACACTATTTGCTCGCCAGCGCCTACCACCAAGCCGGCAGACCCCTGGGCAGGGTTCAAGTTCTGCCCATCTCGCAGGCCATCCTCGGCAATACGCACGAGGACTGGTATGTGCTGGAAGCCGTCGATGACCAGCCCAATCGCTTTCGCGTGTGCCCGAGTGATTCGGCGATTTATCATCTTCAGAAGGCCATTGAGCTGGGCGTGGATGAAGCGGACGTCCACTTGCTCAATGCAGACATTTGGTTTAACGCGAACGAGTATGAGCGGGCTCGGGATGCCTATGAGATTATCGAAGCGACGCTTCCCGCAGGTCGATTGGCCGGCTACCACTATCGCTACGGCGTGACATTGTACTGGCTTGGCGACTTGGAGGGCTTCCAACAGCACGTGGAAACCGCCGGCCAGCTAAATCCGAAATCGTATGAGTCCAAACTGCTCGAAATGCACACTTTGATGGCGGATCAGTATTGCATTCGGGGCGATCTCGATAGGTTCATACACCATCTTCAGCGTGCGATTGAAGTTGCTCCGCGCTCAGTTGAGCTGCGCTACAAACTCGGTAATGCACTGTTCGAAGCCGAACGGCGCGCTGAGGCTCTGGACCAATGGCAGGTTGTACTGCAACTACACCCGCATCACCCCGACCGCAAACGCCTGCTCGGATATTTGAAGGACCGCGACCTGGAAACAAACCCCGAACCCTGATAAGCAGCTTATTGATTCCCGCATTGCAAATGATACTTTGAAGAAGATCGTCACGACTTCGGAACGGCTGCCAGACGGCAAGTCCACGGCTGGATCCTCCGAACTGACTTCGTCGTTTGGCAGACGCCTCGGCTCGCATTGTCTATACCGAAGTCAATAGCTGGCTCGCAATCATTCCCCGCCAAGAATCCAGTCAGAATCGGCTGGGAATCCGCCGTGCCTATTCGACTTGTACGCCGTTGACCCACTCCGTTTCTGTTTTCTCGCCGTCGACGTACGTGATCCAGGTGCCGTGCTTTTTCCTGCGCACATACTCGCCCGTTTCGATGACGTTGCCGTCTTCGTCCCAAACAGTCGATGTTCCATGTGCGAGTCCCAGTTCGTATGCCGCCTCCGAACGCTTCTGGCCTGTCTCGTCCCATCTGGTCCATGTCCCAATGCGCCTGTTCAGCTGGAGGCGCCCTTCTCCTCTCTTGTTGCCGTTCGGATGCCAGGAAAGCCACAGTCCCTGGCGCACGCCATCGACATACTCCCCCTGCAGCCACACTTGACCGTTCTGATGCCACAGAAGCGCCTCGCCGTGCTCCACTTCCGTACCGTCAGGCAGGATCTTGACGATCCATTGCCTCCTCGTCGAGCCGTCCCCGTAAAACGTCTCGCGCACTTCTGTCTGCCCCTCTGAATCGGCAGCGGTTGCCGGCATCGACTCGGATGGGAGTTCGGTCTCTATAGACGGAGGAACATCAGCGGCCGGGCCTCTTTTGCCGGTTCCGGCGGTGTTCGTCAGTTGACTCGGCTTGTTGCTCCGCTTCTGATCTGACACTGTTGAAATGGTGGCCGGTGCCGACGGGCGCTCGCCTTGCCCCCCGGCGTCAGCGGCCTGCGCGCTGCCGCGATCGCCCACTGGCGCTGGGGTGCCAGCCTCATCAGAATCCGTTGATCGGGTTGCCTCACGGTCAGAATTGTCCGTCGTGGAAGAAACCGGTTGGCTCGGTTGGCAGCCGAGAACAGCGCAGCACGCAATGCTGCCCAATAGCCGGAGCGTTTGCTGATATCTCATAGTTCTGTGATCCTCTATGTTAAGGTAGCTCGGCCCGTTGCTCGAAACGCCATTCTGAGCGTGGGTACCGATAGATTATATCCGGTGGGCCCCGGTCGATGCTACCGATTCCTGCGGGCCAGTTGCTCCCGGGCTGCCTGCACCGTGTTCCGCAGCAGAATGGACACCGTGACCGGGCCCACGCCGCCGGGCACAGGCGTCAGGACCGACGCTACCGGATTCACTGAGTCAAAATCAACATCACCCACGATTCGGGTCTCTCCGCCCGGCTCCTTGATGCGATTGATGCCGATATCGATGACCACCGCCCCTTTCTTGACCATGTCTCCGGTGATCAGCCCCGGCTTGCCCACAGCCACGATCAAAACGTCTGCCTGCGCCGTGTGCCGCCTGAGATCGCGGGTGGCCTCGTGGCACGCGGTCACGGTGGCCATTTCCTGCAACAGGAATAGCGTGATCGGCCTTCCGACGATTGCGCCTTGGCCAACGATCACCACGTCCCGGCCCTCGAACGTCTGGCCCAGATGCTTGAGTATTTCCAACACCGAAAGCGCCGTGCAGGGTGCGATGATCGGTCGGCCGTAGAAGACGAAGCCGATGTTCGCCGGGTTGACGCCTTCCACGTCCTTGTATGGGTCGATGTAATACTGCACCTCGGATTCGTTCAATCCCGGCGGCAGCGGCAGGTTGAGCATGATGCCGTTGACCGTCGGATCCCGGTTCAACTTCTCGATCGCGGACTTGATCTCCGAAAGTGTTTCGGTTTCCGGCAGTGATTGCAGTTCGAACTGGATGCCCACTTCCGCGCAGCATCGTGCCTGCGACTGCGAGTAGATTTCGGCTGCTTCCGGCTTGCCGACGAGGACGGAAACCAGCTTGACGGTCTGGCCTTGAGCCTGAAGATCCGCGACGCCGCCTTTGACATGCGCGCGAATCTCGGCCGCAATCGCCTTGCCGTCAATCAACTGGGCCATAAAGCAATCACCTCGGGATTCGTCAGTGGGAGCGGACTCGCGATCGAGAATGGGAAACGACCAGCGCAGAGGGAAAAACCGCCCAGTGGTCCATCTCGCTTACTACAACATGCCGATTTTTACGCAACACAACGGAAAAGCCGACCATGGGATTCGAACCCACAACCTCAGCTTTACGAAAGCTGCGCTCTACCGTTGAGCTAGGTCGGCAATTGGCGATGATGATAATTGACGCGTGCGGCTGTTGTCAAAGTTCTTAATGTGCCGCCGCGGCCAATCGCTCAACCCTCGAAACGTGTGCGAGAAGGCGGTTGTGTCATCAGAGCCGCGACCGTGAGGGAGCGGTTTGCTCGCGAACACCGATCGCTTCCTGACGGGCGCGGCTCTGAAAAGACGCTTCCCACACACGCTCTCAGTCAGCGTTTCTTCCCGGAGTCCAGGCCATCAATCGGTTCAAGGCTCGTGATGTGCATAATCGAGCAGTCGAAACTGCGCTCATAAATAGGCTCTTCTTCCTCTGGATCCGGTACGCCGATGATTACGGCGGAGCGCCCCACCATCGCCATCTCCGGATGACGAATCTCGAATGACCGTCCGTCCGAGAGGCACAGCCGAAACGGTTGAAAGGGTGTTCTCTGCAAATACTTGAGAATGTCTTGTGGGCGCATGATTCTATCCTGCTCACTTCATTATAGAACAAATCAATGCTTGGGCAAGACGTCGATCAGGCGGTCGATTTCGTCGGGGCTGTTGTGCAAGTGTGGGCTCACGCGCAGACGCCCTTCGCGAGCGACAATGATGATGCGATGCTCCTTCTCCAGGTGCTGCTGAATTACATGATGATTATGCGTCGGGGACGTAAACGCTACGATGCCGCTGGCGGCGCCGGGTTCGCGCGGGCTGATCACGCGGTAGCCCTTTTCGCGGACGCCTTCGATCAGTCGATCCGTCAGGCCCAGGACATGTGTGCTGATGTTCTCGATGCCGACTTCCTGAAGCAACTCGAGCGAAGCAGCCAGACCGTAGATGCCGGGCATGTTGTAAGAACTGGCCTCGAATCGCCGGGCGTCGTCGTGGAAGGTCATATCGTATTTGCCGAAATCCTCGCCGCGCTTCATGCTCCGCCAGCCGACCGTCGACGGCCGCAAGTGGCCGGTGAGCTCGCGGTTGCAGTAGAAAATGCCCGTGCCCTCCGGGCCGCAAAGCCACTTGTGCCCGCCGCAGGCCAGAAAATCGATCTTCATGTCCTGCACGTCGATCGGCAGCACGCCCAGCGCCTGGATCGCATCCACGCAAAACAGCACGCCGCGCTTCTGGCACCAGTGGCCCAGTTCTTTGAGATCGCTGCGGAAGCCGCTCGCATACTGGACGGCCGAGATGGCCACCACGCGCGTGTGACTGTCGATCGCCTCGATGAGATTCTCCAGCGGAATTCGGCCGCTCTCTTCGAGCACCGTGCGGATCTGCGCGCCGCGTGACTGAACGTTCATCCACGGGTACATGTTTGATGGAAACTCAACCGACGTCGTCACGATGTTGTCGCCCGGGTTCCACTTCAACCCGTTGGCCACAAACGAAATACCTTCGGTCGTGTTTTTGACCAGAGCGATCTCGTCCGGTGCTGCGTTGATCAGCCGGGCTGTTAAGGTGCGGACCTGCTCGAGTTTTTTGCGGTAGCCGGCTTCGACATAAGACTTCTCGTGCTGCTGCTTGAGGTAACATTGGATGGCTTCTACCGAGCGGCGCGGCAGGGGCGCAACCGAGGCGTGGTTCATGAAGCTGTAGTTGCCTGTGATCGCGAATTCTTCCCGAATCGCCTGCAGGTCCATCGTCACGGTCCCCGGCCAAAATAACAACCAGCCGCCGCCCGACCTCACATTAGGTGGACGCTGCTGGGCACAAGGTCTGAGTCACCCGCCATTAAGAAGTGTAGATTCTATCACAGCAGGGTCAAACCGATAACCGATCGACACATTCCAGGCAAACGAGCAATGTTGCGTTGGCGGGTGCGCCGATAACTCTATGCTGCGGCATAGGTTATAATAATCGGACCATCGCCGGATGGGCGATGACGGACTCGAACCGCCGACATCTTCCGTGTAAAGGAAGCGCTCTAGCCAACTGAGCTAATCGCCCGATAACCACGGCAGGTGCCACGCAGCGGGCAGACGCCGAACAACTGCCTCCTGCCGGCTTCATTATACGCGCTTATCGACCAGCCGACACCATTCCGCCGAGCGGATGCCATGGAAAAAGCGATTGTCTTGTTGAGCGGTGGCATGAACAGTGCGGTGGCCGCCGCCTCGATGGCAGAGACCCACATCCTGCACTTGCTGTTCGCCAATCTGCACCACAGGCCGCTGGCGCGTGAATCGGAGGCGTTCGATCGACTGTGCCGCCACTTCAAGGTTCAGCATCATTGGCGCGTGGAACTCTCTCATTTTAAGCAAGTGGGTGGTAACGCCTTCGTCGATCCCAAACGGGACATCGAAGATGCCCTGACGCTCGACGATGACGTTGCCGGCACATTCGTCGCCGGCTTGATGCCCACGCTGCTGGACGTCGCTGCCAGCTTCGCCTTTCGCATCGGCGCCCGGCACATCGTCACCGGCCTGTCTGAAGCGCTCAACGAGCCGGGGCCGGGCGTGGGCGTGATGTATCCTGACAACCGCCGCGAATTCATCTTGAACTACCAATACATGATCGAATCCGCCATGCCCGAACGCACGCAGATCAAAATCGAGACGCCGCTGATGGACTTCAGCCGCACCGAGATCGTGAAGCTGGGCCAACGCCTGAAGGTGCCGTTCGAATCGACTTGGTCGTGCTATGAAGGCGGCGAAGCCCCGTGCGGCAAATGTTTCGGCTGCGCCAGCCGCGCCAGCGGATTCCTCCAAGCCGCCATCCCCGACCCATTGATCCTACCGACTCCCGCTTAACCGAATCCCTCAATGTGCCCCGCACTCGGCTGGCATCCACGAAGTGACTTCGTCGTTTAGCAGATCGCGCTACATTCGCTCCAACGTCTGAATCCCAAGCAAACTGAGGCCGACCTTCAATGTTCGCCCGGTCAGTTCGCACAGACGCAAACGTGATCGACGCAGTTCTTCCGATTCAGCGCCGATGACCCGCACGCCGGCCTTGCGGTCGTAGAAAGTGCTGAACGACTTGCTGAGATCATACAAGTATTCAGTGAGCACATTGGGTTTGAGGTCTCGCCCGAGTTGCTCGATGACCTCGGGAAACTTGAGCAACTGTCTGGCCAACCCCGCCTCGCTGGGATGCTCGATGATCACCGGCGATCCATCCAAGGAGGACTGAACGTCCGCTTTACGTCCGATGCTCTGGATTCGCGCGTAGGCGTACAGCATGTACGGCGCGGTGTTGCCGTCCAATGCCAGCATGTGGTCCCAACTGAACTTGTAATCGGTGGCCAGATTGTGCGACAGCTCGAAATACTTGACCGAGGCAATGCCGATCACGCCGGCCATTTTGTCAATCTGCTCCGCCGTGTACCCGCGACGCTTCTCGGGGTCATCTTCGCCGGCCTGCAGAAACGCTCGCGAGCGCTCGACGGCTTCATCGAGCAGCGTCTTGAGCTTGACTGTGCCGCCTTCGCGAGTCTTGAACGGCGATCCCGCCTTGTTCAGCAGCATTCCGGTCGGTAAATGAACGGTCTCGACGTTCTCGTCCGCCCATCCGGTCATGGCCAGCGCCGTGAACAGCATGGCAAAGTGCTGCTTTTGCTGATTCCCGACCACATAAATGATTCGCCGGGCACGCATTTGCTCAATGCGATACTTCAGCGCTGCCAAATCGGTCGTGGCATACCCGAACCCGCCGTCCGATTTCCGGATGATGAGCGGCAGCGGCTCATCGTCGCGCCGCGTGAACCCCTTGGGAAAAACGCAGATGGCCCCATCGCTCTCGACCGCCACACCGCTGTCCAGCAACTCCTGCACCACACCGGCGAGCGTGTCGTTATAGAAACTCTCGCCGCGATCTTCGAGCTTCTCGATGCCCAGAGCGTCGTAGATCGCGTGGCAGTGCCGCAGCGACTCGTCGCAGAATGCTCTCCAAATGGTCCGTGTCTTTTCGTCACCCGATTGCAAGTCCACAACCGCCTGTCGCGCTTGGCTTGCGAATGCCTCATCGCTATCGAAACGCGCTTTCGCTTTGACGTAGAACTCCTCAAGGTCTCCCAACTGCAAGTTGTCGGGGTCATCGAGCACGCGCGGCTCGGTCTCGCGCAGAAACTCGATCAACATCCCGAACTGTGTGCCCCAGTCGCCGATGTGGTTGATGCGATGGACATCGTGCCCTTGGAATTCGAGGATACAGGCGACGGCGTCGCCGATGATCGTCGGCCGAAGGTGCCCGACGTGCATTTCCTTGGCCAGGTTTGGGCTGGACATATCAACGACGACGACTTGAGGATTCGACACCCTCGGAATCCCCAAACGATCTTCCTCTTGTTGGGTGGGTGGAATCTCTCCGAGCGCTGCGGCGAGGAACTCGTTCTTCAGGCGGAAGTTAATGAATCCCGGCCCGGCGATTGTGGGCGGCTCGCAAAGGTCGTCGATCTTGAGGCCGGCGACAATCTGCTCTGCCAGCTCGCGTGGTTTGCGGCCCAGCTTCTTGGCCAGTCCCATGGCGCAGTTCGATTGATAGTCGCCGCGCTTCGAGTCCTGCGACGGCGCCACCAGCGGGTCCGCCTCGGCGCCTTCGGCGCCCAGCACAGCGACCAGCGCTTCGGAAACTCGTTCAACTATGATTCTGCGAATGCTCTTCATCACAATGCAATCCGGCCACTAAGGCACGAAGACACAAAGTCTAACTCAAGTCGTTTGGAGTGTCTTGTATTCGCTGAATTGCGAATCCGTCTTGCGGATGGGGGTCTTGGGCGGGGGGCATGACCCCTCGCTGGCGCTCGGGGCTCTGATTTGCGCCGGCGACGCTCCTATCAGCCCGGAGTCCCGGCGCGCCGGGAACGGGTCAAGCTGCCGCCCCAAGCCACACAAATCGTCCAATTGGGTTACAATCATACGAGTCATGCTCCGCAAGACCCGCACAATCCTGTCCCTAATTGGGCTGGTGATGACGCTCCTTGCGGTGGCCGCAGGTTGTGGTGGACCTAAGAAGCTGCCTTCGCAATGGTTAGATCGCCGACTCTTTGAGAGCAACCATTCCTACGTCTATGCGAGCGACACCAGGTCCGCGAAGGCGACTCAAGGGCTGGTTCGAAAGATCGCCAAGCAATTTGAGGAAGCAACGGGACGGCAAGCCCCCAGGATGTTGATCATCGTCACCGATGTGGACGACGACCCGCTTGTCGCTGATCTCTATGATATGTACAGACTGACATTTCGGTACAACATGCCCTCTCTTGAGAGAAGGGCTGAGCAGGATTTACAGAGGCGATGGGAAGGGATGTGGCAATTCCGCAACGTATTGCACACACACTCTTTTCTCCTGGCAAAGCAGGACTTGACCAGCTCCCTTGGTTTGGACAGCCAACTAGCTGAGAGCATTCCATGGGCTGCCGCGATTCAGACCAAGACGTTGATGAGGCAGGCTCTCCAGGAGCTTACTGACCAGGCAGAGGAGAGAATGTTCAATGCAGTGCAGGGTGAGGGGACGAAGCAAGCTGGACTCAAGTTGTTCGTTGGCCTGAAGAGTTTCGAATTGTTGTCGAAGATGAAGGCCAAGCGTGACAGTATCATCTTCGCCGCCTTGGTGGCGTCACACCACGACCTCAACGAGAACGAGAGAAACGAGCTAGTATCGACATATTGGCGCTGGGCTAAGTCTGGTCCTTCATGGTTAAGGGGCAGGCCACCGTTTGATAGGAAATCGTTGAACAAGGATCACTGATGATTCGCAAAACCCTGACGATCCTCTCCCTCATCGGCTTGCTGCTCAGCGTGGCGCTGTGGGGGGTGAGCTGTTTCTCCATTTCTTATGAACGGACCCTCGATGGAGTATGGACTCGGCTAGACCTTGCGGGAGCTAACTTCTATTACATGCAAGCGGACTTTTTTGATTCGGACTCAACAGCTGGAAGGTGGTCAATCGAAGGTTTCAGTTTCAAGTCGGATGGTCCAGTGCCGTGGATAACATTCGGGCCTTTGACGTTCTGGTCCATGCACATGCCTCTTTGGATTCCAACGATACTATTCGGCTCACTTTTCTCCTATT
>JACZTW010000122.1 GCA_022573485.1 Planctomycetota bacterium | reverse complement strand
TCTTGCGACGAAATGGGTTTGTTCGGCCAATGAGCTTTTTCGTAGTTGGTGTTCCGTGGTTCGTGATTCGTGGTTCGCTCCCTATTCCGCAATCCGAAATCCGCATCCCGCAATTCTTTCGCTCCCCATTTCGCAATCCGCATTCCGCATTTCCTTGTTCCCTGTTCCCTTCTTCCGACACGCATACCCCAACCGCACAAACGACTATCCTTATTACTTGACCGGCGCGCTATTGGAGGACGGGCGGGCGGCGCGGATAACTCTGCTGGGCGCCAGCCTGGCCCGCCTTCTTTGAAGCGGGAACCAACTTTCCCTCGCGGAGTCTACAGATCCTCGGGCACCTCCCATGACGAGCCTTTGCAACGGCGAGAACGCCTCGAAACGGCCGGCAATGCTCGTCCTCAGTCATCAGCATCGCTTCCTCAACTGCCTCCTACGCAGAATGTTGACCGTTTGAAGCAATGTAGTATATATACTACATGGCTTCAAACGGGAACCTAGAACATAACTTGTTGACTGTCAATGAGTTACGACGTAAGACGCGCTAAGTGATAGGAGAGGGACGGTGCGTCCTTGCGTAGTATATATACTACGCAAGGATGCAATGCGCAACATGTGGTTACTGATTGGACGCAGAGACGATTTACTGATGCGACTTGGCAGGCATGTCGATGTAGTATATATACTACATCGACATGGACACATGAACTTGATGCTATGCCAGCTGCGAAAAAGAAAATCAGGATCGCCAAGAAGAATGTCGTCGCTCTTTTCGAGGGCCACCCGACGCGTATCTTCGCTCGCGCGGCGCTCGCCCGACTGCTCTCGCAAAACCGCGATTCTTGGCGTTCGAAGAAGGACGAAAGCACCGGCTCGTTCATCAAATGGTGTCTCAAGAACACTAGTCTTCGGCGCCACGACTTCCCCTTGCCGTACCGAAAAGAGGTCCGCTACACTTGGGGGGACGTCCCTCTGTACGAACTCATCAACTCGCTCAAGCCCGGTAGCTACTTTACGCACTATACGGCGTTGTCCCTTCACGAACTTACTGATCAGGTGCCGAAAGTCATCTATCTCAACCACGAGCAGGCAAAGGAGTCTGTTTCGATGGGCGGGCTAACCCAGGATGGGATTCACAAAGCATTCAAGCGTGCTCAAAGAGAATCACGCAATAGGACAGACTGCGAAGGATTCACCATATGCGTTGTAAACGGGCGTAATACCGGCCGCTTGGGCGTGGTCACCGCGACCGGGCCGGGCAACGCGAAGATCGAGGTCACTGATCTTGAGCGAACTCTCATTGACGCTGCCGTCCGCCCTGCGTATTGCGGGGGTGTTGCGGAGGTGCTCGGCGCTTACAGCGCGGCGCGAAGTCGGCGGGTTTCAATCAACCGTCTCTGCGCTTACCTCAACCGTCTCGCCTACATCTACCCGTATCACCAGGCTATTGGCTTTTATCTTGAGAGGGCTGGGGGATACACTAAATCGCAACTCGAACTGCTCCATCAGTTCCCCATCCAATTCGAGTTTTACCTCACACACGGAATGCGACAGACGGCCTACGATGAAAAGTGGAAGCTATTCTTTCCAAAGGGCTTCTAGTCTCGCTACCTGGGTCACGACGAAATCCACGTAGAAGTCGAAGCTCTTTACGTCGATGCCGGGCTTCACTGTAGCCTTCACGGCGTCAAAATCAGAGCGGTGAAACTCGCGATGTTCATCGATTCGCCCCAAAAGGCTGAGCGGAACTCTCTTGGCGTTGAACATGCCCCGCAGAAGTTCCTCGGCTTGAACTGATTCGAGAGCGACGCTGCTGCCCTCGATTAGAGCGAAAATATCGAAGAAGTCTCGAGCTCGGGGTCTTGCCTTTTGACTTCTGATGGTCTGTTTGTACTCAGGCATTTGCTGGCAAATGGCTCTGAGTTTCTCGCACACGATCATCGTCGGCGTATATACCCAGATGCGGAATCCTTGTATGTCCTTTGACTCTTTTCCCTCGCAGAATTCATGCTTGCTGAAGTCAACCCGAAACCTCTTGCGGTGATTCGGCCCGATGTCCTGTGCGGCCATTCTCAGGCTCCGTTGGTTATCCTTCAGTTGCTCGAAGTCGCTCTCCACAACGAGCTTGAACTCAAGCTCGTATCCTCCCAGAAGTCCTTCAGATCGTCTGCTATGGACTCAGGCCGTTGAGCGAGTTTCACGTCAATGACCGCATATCCCACTTCGCCCAGGCCGCGCTCGAGAACTTCGCGAAACCGCAACTCCATGGTCTTCAAATCGTATGGAAAATCTGTAGAAAGCGAGAAATCAAGATCGAGAGATGCTCTCTGCGCCGCACCATGCACGAGATCAACGGCGCTTCCGCCCTTGAGCACAAGATGTTCAAGGAGCTCATCATCAGAGAAAAGGGAGGTGATGATCTGTCTTTGAAGCTCAACCAGTGATTTCAAGCCCATGTTACCCGTGCCACGCAAGACCTTCGTCATGGCTGTACCTTATATCTGAACTGCTGCCGGAGCAATCATTCACGCCTTGGGAACAGACATTTGAGCGGGCTTCGCTCCTCTGCAATGGACCCCGACGATCTGAACTTCGGTGGCCCTATCGTCGTTGCCGGGGCTTGACGGATCGAGAGCGAGCCGGCGGATTCGGGCTAATCGGGGGGCGCCCATTCTATTGGCTTAATTATCTCGCCGCCGCGTAAACGGCTTTTTCAGGGACGACTACAGTATGAACTTGCTCAAGTCTTCGTCCTTGGTGATGTGGCTGAGGGTTTCGCGGACGAACTTTTCGTCGATGGTTACGGTGTCGCCCTGGCGTTCGGGAGCGTTGAAGGAAATGTCTTCGAGCAGCTTCTCCGAGATGGTGTAAAGTCGCCGGGCGCCGGTGTTCTGCGAAGTGCGGTTGACTTGAAACGCCAGATCCGCCATGGCTTCGACGGCGCCGTCCTCGAACATCAGCTTCAAGCCCTCGGTGGCCAGCATGGCGATGTGCTGTTTGATCAGAGCGTTTTTCGGCTCGGTCAGGATTCGCACGAAATCCTCTTTTGATAAATCGTCCAGTTCGACGCGGATGGGGAATCGGCCCTGAAGCTCGGGTATAAGATCGTTGGGTTTGCTGCCGTGGAAGGCGCCGGCGGCGATGAACAGGATGTGATCGGTCTTGACCGGCCCGTGGCGGGTAAGGACCGTCGTGCCTTCGACGATGGGCAGCAAGTCGCGCTGCACGCCCTGACGCGAGACATCGGCGCTGAAGCGTTCGTCCGAGGCGCAAATCTTGTCGATCTCGTCCAGGAAAATGATGCCCGAGTTTTCCGTCCGTCGGATGGCCATCTCTGTGGCTTTCTCGCGGTCGATGAGCTGGTCGCACTCTTGCTGGAAGATGATCTTGCGGGCTTCATGGATGGGCAGACGCCGATCTTTCGATTGGCTGGGCATGATTTGGTCGAGCATGTTCTGCAGGCCCGGGTCCATTTGGTCCAGCCCGACCGTGGCGAAGACGGCATGCGGGCGGGCCTTTTCGTCCACCGTCAGTTCGATTTCGCGATCATCCAGTTCGCCGTCCCGCAGGTCTTTGCGAAACTTCTCGCGCAACCGCCGGTGCCGCTCCTCCGCATCGCTCTTGGTGTCCTCGTCCTGGTCGTACGCGGGCGGCGGAGCCACGGCGTCGAGCAAGCGCTCCTCCGTGCGGCGTTCCGCCTCCTGCCGCACGACTTCCGTCTGCTCCTCGTGGACCATGTTCATCGCCAAATCAAGCAAGTCGCGCACCATGCTCTCGACGTCCCGACCGTGGTAGCCGATTTCGGTATAACGCGAGGCTTCGACCTTGACGAACGGGGCGTTGACCAGATTGGCCAGCCGTCGAGCGATCTCGGTCTTGCCCACGCCCGTCGGCCCGATCATGATGATGTTCTTCGGACCCACTTCATCGCGCATGGGGTCCGGCAACTGCTGGCGCCGCCAGCGATTGCGGATCGCAACAGCCACGGCGCGCTTGGCGTCGTCCTGCCCGACGATGTATTTGTCCAATTCCGCGACAATTTCCTTGGGTGTCAAATCTTTCACTGTTGCTCCAACGCTTTGCTGCCTGCCGCCTACTGCCTGTTATCGTGACCCGTTCCCGGCGCGCCGGGACTCCGTGCTCTGCTTTTGCGATCCGAAATCCGAAATCTCAAATCTGAAATCTCAAATCTGACATCCGACATCCGAAATCTCAAATCCGAAATTGAGACACGCCCTCCCTTGCGGGTCGCCGCTAAACGCGTGAAGCGGGTTTCGTGAAGCGTGAAGCGGAGGGATCATTGTCTGTGCTCGATCTTGCGGTGCTCCTTGTCTTATCTTCCTTTTCGTACTTCGTACTTTCCCCTTCCTATCCGATCGTTTCGACGGTGATATTCTGGTTGGAATACACGCAAATTTCGCCGGCGACGTGCAGGCTTTGTTCGACGACTTCCCGGGCGGAGAGGTTGGTATGTTTGAGCAGTGCTTTGGCAGCCGCCGCAGCGTACATGCCGCCGCTGCCGATGCCGGCCACGTGGTCGGTCGGCTCGATGACGTCCCCGCTGCCGCCGATGATCAGCGTGCAGTCCTTGTCCGCGGCAATCAGCAGTGACTCCAGCCGCCGCAGAACGCGGTCCGTCCGCCAATCCCTAGCCAACTCGATGGCCGCCCGCTTCAAATCGCCTTTGTACTCCTCCAGCCGCTTCTCCAGACGTTCCAGCAGGGCGAATGCATCGGCGGCTGCACCCGCGAAGCCGACCAGCGTGTGGTCTTTATACAGCCGGCGAATCTTGACCGTGTCGTGCTTGACAGCCGTGTCGCCGATGGTCACTTGGCCGTCGCCCCCAACGGCGACTTGCCCATCGCGGCGTACGCTCAGAATTGTGGTGCTGCGAATCTGCACGGTTTCCGATACCTATATCATTAAGTCCGACGAATCGCCGCCGTGACGGTATCAGATTTGTGACGGCGATTCAACATGCGCCCATCGGCCTGCGGCGCAACGATGTCACGGGCGGACAGGCGATATGACCGCGAAAGACGACGCCACTCCAGTGCCCCATCCCGTGGACGATGGCGACGCGGCTCAACAAATTTTGTGGGCTGTGATTCTCTTGGCAGGACTTGTGGCGGTGTTCTATTGGACGTCCGCCCCTGCGCAGGAGAACGGGGTCGATGAGTTCCAATTTGTCATTTCGCAAGACGAGCCGACCGAGCCGACCGAGCAGAGCGAAGAGCCCGATCTGCCGTTGCCGCTGCCGAGCCGATCGGAGGCTGCCTCCGGCGCGGCGGAAGCTCACGTGGAGATTCAATCGCCGGCCGATCAGCAGTCCGGCTGGCTTCGCATTGCCGGCGTGGCCACGGACCAACGGAAGTCGTCGGCCACCGGGCACTACCGCCGCAACAACGAGTTTGACATCGACACCGCCAATGTTGACCGCCTCGATGTCCGGCTTGCCGATCTGAACGTGAACCGCACCAGGCGCTTCATTTTCCACATTGACGGGCAGGACATGCTCGTCTTCGTGAATGAAATCGGCACGATCAGTTTCGTTCGCTCGCCCGAGGGTCTGTGGGCCAGACCGTGATCGCACCGCCGAGGGAAGAAAGTTCAAGCAGACGTGAAGGTCACTGATTTCTGTGCAGACGATATCAAGTGAAGTGTCTGCCAAACGGCGAAGCCACTTTGAAAGAGCCTTCCGCCGGCTTGCCGTTTAGCGCCGGGATGCCCACGCCACCCATGTGTGTCTGCACACCA
Organism: Planctomycetota bacterium; assembly: GCA_022573485.1. GTDB lineage: Bacteria > Planctomycetota > Phycisphaerae > UBA1845 > CAIVHJ01 > JACZTW01. Next base: position 4,457 of record JACZTW010000122.1, on the reverse strand, counting down.
AACAAGTACGACGCAGGCCGCTACAGAAAACGCATTTTGAGATAGAACCTACTCGACCGGCGGCAATTCGCTGACCCACCACTCCAGGACGCCGGAATCGCTCTCGCGCAAGTGAACAAACAATCGCGCTGAGTCTGTCATGATCTTGTGTTCGTGTTGGCGGCGGTCGCCATCCAGGGCGAAGAGCGTGTAGGCCCGGCCGCGCTGCAATCGATCCGGCAATTCGTGTTTGGAGGACGGTTGCAACGAGTAGGCGTGCTCGAAATTGTTGATTCGCAGGGCATACGGTCTGGACGTATCGTTGGCCACATAGAGCTGGAATGTGGAGCTGCACCCCACACCGCTGCTGAGCATCCAGAGCAGTCCTGTCGCCAGTGCAATCCGCTGATTTTTCACGAATTTTCTCTCGTTCAATTTGATACCACTTCGGCGAGCGCGGCGAACACGTCGCGCGCCACCGCCAACACGCTTTGGTCGGCATTGAGGCGCGTCACGATATCCGCAGGGTATTTTTCGAGCACCGGTTTGGTGGACTCTTCATAGACCTGGATGCGTTTGCGAATCACATCCTCCTTGGCGTCGTCGGCCCGGTTCTCCTTCAATGCCCGACCCTTCAGACGCGCGGTCAGGCGGGCTTCGTCCATTTCGAAATAGAGAATCCGCAGCACGTCGATGTGCTCCGCCAGCATGTCCGCCTGGGCGGACGTTCGCGGAATGCCGTCCGAAATCAGAATGTGATAATCCGGGACGAACTTCTCCAGATGTTCCATGCCGCTCATGTAGCGCAGCCACACGCGCACGGTCAATTCGTCCGGCACCAGTAAGCCCTTGGAGGAGAACGAGCGGAACTCCTGCCCGATATTGCTTTCGGAAGACAGGCCTCGAAAGATGTCGCCGCTGGAGACATGGACGAATTGCGGCAGAGCGCCGAGCGCCTGACCCTGCGTGCCCTTGCCTGAGCCGGGGCCGCCGAACAGCAGGATGGTCTTGTAACGCGAATCTGATGGCATTAGCGATCCTCCGGTCGTCAGTCCTCAGGACTGAGGACCGAGGACTGAGCACTCAGCACTCAGCACTCAGTCCTCAGTCCTGAGTCCCGGTCGGCCGGGACGATGTTTGGTCATAAATTGCTGTCGCAGCACTTCTTCCTCGATTCGGATGTCGGCCTGGTCAACGAGTTGCCGTTCGAGATCCTGCATGGCCTGACGTGATTGCCGGCCCTGAAGTGCCATCCGCAACTCGCTCGCCAGAGATGAAGTCAGCGTATCGTCATCGGCTTCGATGAACCGCTCCAGCCTCACGAGGTGATACCGGCCGTCGATGTTCACGGCGGAGGACAGCCCGCCCGGTTCGAGGCCGAATGCAATCTCGCGGAGCAGGCCGGGCACTTGCGCGTCACCTCGGGCGAAGGGCGGCAGCAGCCCCCCGGCGGAGCCGCTGATCGAGTGCAGGCTGTAGGACCGAGCCAGTTCGGCGAAATCCACGCCCGATTCGAGTTGCCCGCGAACGGCGGCGACGGCGTCCAGATCCGGCAGGACGATATGCCGCACCAGCGCCTTGCGGCCGAAGCGGCGCTCGAACTCCTCGCGCACCTGCTGGTCGCTGACCGTCACGTCAGCCGCCACCATGATCCGCAGATAGGCATTGCGCTCCACGCTGATGTGGTATTCTGCGCGCGAGAAATTCTTTTCGCGCAGGAAATCCCGCAACACTTGCTCGCCGATGACTTTCTGGCGGGCCGGGTCGTCCTCGTGTGCGACCGTGCGGGCCAGCTCACCGAGCGAACGGTCGTATTCCGCTTTCACTTGTGCTTCGGTCACGGTGATCCCATCCCGCATGGCTCGGTCTTTGACGAGTTGGAGCGCGATCAATTGCTCCAAAACAGCGAGCCCGTGGCTCTCGAGGAGCATTTTATCGAATGTGGCTCGCCGGATGCGCCGGCCGTTGATCCAGGCCAGGGCCTCGTCCGGCTCGGCATGGACTGCTTCCGGTTTGGCATGGGCTTCTTCCGCCGGTTGGCTCGTTTGCGGAGCGTCGGCGGGCGGCTGGGTCGGGTCAGGTGATTCGATGGGGCGTGCCGGCCGGTCCAGGCGCTCGCTGACGGTCGACGTCGCCTGCGGCGGGTTGGCGGCGCACGAGCAGAAAAAGAAAACGGGCAGGATCAGACCGAGACGCCGAATCATCATGCCCTGCTGATATCGTCGCGCGCGAGTCCTGTCAACGGTGAATCGACCCGTTCCCGGCGCGCCGGGAACGGGTCAAGCCCAAAGTCGTGAAGCCTATGAAACGTGTTACTGGTTGGATTCAATTGCCGGTGTGTCGGACGGGGCAGCGGGATTGCTTTCTTGACCGCCCAAAGACGCCCAGGCGACGATCAGGCCGACGACGATCACCGTGACGGCCAGGAAAATCAGGGCTGCCCTGCCGAGCGGCGCTTCAGTCGGGCCGGTGGGCTGTGCGTGCTCCCGCGCACCTCCCGTCTGCTCGATCGCTTCCGTCAATGCCGCCAGTTCGGCAGAGGCGGGTAGATCCTCCATATCGGCGAGAGCCGGCGGTGCGCCGGGCGCCTGCAATTGATCCTGCTTGTAGCTGCCGTGAAGGGCGACATTGCACTCGGGACAGGCGGAATCGTCGAGACTCACTGTCGCTTGACAGCGCCAGCAGCGCCCCAAGTGCCGCGAAATGACCGGCGCTTCAATGGCATAGCGCCACTGATAACGCGTCGTCGGGCCTCGAACGATCGAGGTCGGCTGCAGGGCGCCGCGCCGGATCAGCGACACAATACGCTCCAGCGAAACGCCCGGAAACGGTCGCACGTTGTCGTACACGAACCAAGGCCCGCTGTGCTTGGCCATTTTTTCGAGCATTGGGCCGGACAGATCCTGTCCGCAGTGAGCGCACCGCTGGGCCTCGCGGTCGTTGAGTTGGGCACAGGATGCGCAGGGCGCCGATTGGCCGTGCCAGACTTCACGAGCGCGGGCGCTGAGCGGGCCGATGCCGTTGCGGGCTGCGACCGCCAGCGGATGATCCGCTTCCGATTCCGGCGTTGTCGAAATGCCTGGGGCTACTGGTTCCGGCATAGACTCGGGCTCACTCCGAAAGAAATCGTTTTCTTTAGCTGAGACGCATACCCTTGGCGGAGAGATGATTATCCGCTCACACTTAATGTTATTTCTGCCCTGATCGAAGGTCAATCAGAAATTTGAAACGGGTCCCGGTCGGCTTCGCTGACGGTGATCGGCACACCGGGGAGGCGCTCTCGCAGGGTTTGTGCGAGGCTGACCAGCACGGGTCGTTCGCTGGCCCAATGCCCCAGTGCGATCGCGTGAAAGCCCATTCGCTCGATGGCCAGGGCGTCGTGATGCCGAATCTCGCCGGTGATCAGGCAGTCCGCAACGCCCAACCCCAGGCCGAACGGCAGTGACCCCGCCGCGCCCACACAGACCGCCACGCGCTCGATGCGGGCGGCGGGATCGCCCACAATCTGCACCGCCTGAGCTGGCACTTGCTGCTTGAGCAGCGCTGCCAGCTTCGTCAATGATGCGGGCCGGGCGAGGCGTCCGATCCTGCCGATGCCCCGCACAGGTCGCGGTTGCAGCGGGTAAATATCGAAGGCCGGCTCGTCGTAGGGGTGTGCTTGCCGGATCGCCTGCACGACGCCGGGCAGCTTGGTACTCGGCGCGACCATCTCCAAACGGATTTCATCGACCGTCTCATACTGCTCCGCCTGTCCGACGGTGGGTGAGGACTGCGCGCTTCCCCGGAACGTGCCCGTGCCGGGAATACGGAAGCTGCATTTTTCGTATTCGCCGATGACGCCGGCGCCCGCATCAGCCATCGCGTCGGCCACGGCATCGACGTTTTCCGCCGGCACGAAGACCACGATCTTGCACTCGCGGCGATTGTCGTCGGCGTACTCGAACGGCTGCACGTCCGCTGCGCCGCAGATCTCGGCGAGCACGTCGTTGGTTCCGCCGTCGGCGGCGTCCAACGCGGTGTGCATCGAGTAGACGGCGATGTTGTTGCGGATCGCTTTCCAAATGATGGCATCGGTGTCACTGCTGTTGGCCCGCAGCGAAGAGATCGGCTTGAACAGCGGCGGATGGTAGGCCAGCACCAGATCGTGCTTGTGCTCGATCGCTTCATCGAGCACGGCGGCGGTCAAATCGATGGCCAGCGAAATCGACGTACACTCCGCCTGCGGGTCGCCGGCCAGCAGCCCGACGTTGTCCCAGGATTGCGCCAAGTACAGCGGCGCGAGGCCTTCCAACACGCGGCAGATTTCATCGAGCTTCATACGGTCGTTCCTGTTTCTGTCACATACAAAGACAAATCGAGAGATCTACGGTTTGCGATTCACCGATTTCTGTACGCACAATGAGGGACGCTGCATTTGCTAAACGACCAAGTCACTTCGGGAGATGCTGCCCGTGGCTTGCCGTTTAGCGGACTCCCCG
>JACZTW010000338.1 GCA_022573485.1 Planctomycetota bacterium | reverse complement strand
GATGATCGCGAGGGCGAACGGCACGCGATGCCTCTTCAGAATCGGATACGCGTTGAGGTACACGTTCTCCTCGCCGTCATCGATCGTGATCACCACCGTACCACCGGGGATGTTTTCGCCACACTCTATTGCCCGAACCAGTTCACTCAGAGATACCACGTGACGGTGACGAGCGAGAAACTCGATCTGTCGGCGGAAGATATCTGGAGTAGTGTTGTTGCGCGGATCAATCCAATCTGCCTCGTCCGAAGCGGCGACACTGTGATACATGAGAATCTTCGCGCCGCTGAGCCGCTTGACCCAGGCGAAAGCTGACGCTAGGCCGGCCCAGTACGAGCCGCTCTCGGCCAAGTGTCGCAATCGTCGGCGCAGACATGAAGCTGCCGGTGCGACCACCGCCTCACCGTCGAGCTTCGCAGGTGAGGTCAATTCAGCTACTCTCTCACGAATCGAGCCCGTTCCTCCCTGTCGTTCGGCAACGGTCTTCATACGATTGACCGTCCATACAACACGTCCCCATCGCCCGCACTAACATACCAGTCGTCGTGCCGTGCGAGGATATCATCCTTCCTCGCAGCACTGTCCAACAAAGCGCTTAAGGCGTATCGATCGCTCGGCGATCGGCGGAATCCGCAATCTGCAAGAACGCTGTTGTATTTGGTGCGTAGGCCATTGGCGCCGATGATCTCTGCCCCCAATCCCCCCAGCTCGTTCACAGCAGCTCGGATCAATTCGCCAGCAATCGTGTCGGCTGCGTCGCCGCGAATGAGTTCGAGGATTTCGCCATCGATACCGATCGCCTGCCCGGATTGATCCCAGTGCTGGTTAATCCCTCCGACGATGACCCCTACTAGCTTGTCGTCGGCACGGTAGAGTCCGAGTCGGCAAGGAGCTGCTGCTGGCGAGTCTACGTATCGCCAGTTCATGTACGTTGAGGTCTTGTCGATTGAGAAGCGGAACTCTTTGCAGGCATGGTCCCAAAGGGCATCGTAGTCACTCTCGAACCGTTTAATCCGCCGAATTCCTACCGGATTCGTCGTGTTTGAGAGTCCAACCGGTGGTGCCGGCGTGCTCTGGGGCATGCCGTTCATCGACATTGGGATTCGAGTCCGATTGGCAAACGCGGGAAAGCGGCGACGAAGCTGCCGCTTCAGCGTTGTCATTCGGCGGATTTGATACCGCCAGCGATCTCTCGACAACGCCACGGTCCCGCCGCCGAACCTGGCGAACAGTGTCTGTGCCGCCGGACTTAATCCACTACCAATCACTGGAACCTCTTTGACGAAACACTTCATCAGCTGTAGCGCGACAAACCCAAACCCTTTATCCGCCATGAGATCCGCGCCGCACAGCACAATCTCCGAGGATCCATCGATCCGCATCGGCAGAGGAAACGCACCGAAATGCGCGACGATCTTCCCGTCCCGGATCCACAGCTGGATCAGGGGTTCACGTTGTGATCGCCACGGATTCTCTTCATATTGCCAACACCAGCGCTGTTCGAATGGTTGAACGTTCCGCGCGCCGAAGGAGCGCTCATAGAGATCAAGGAGCGATTGCCAAAGTTCCGTATTGAACGGCTGTTTGCTCGAAATACACTGCCAGCCATCCAAGAATCTGCTGGCGCTAGCGGCCTGATGTGTGCTTCGCCGACGCATCAAAGCTCCAAGCGACGATGCTGGATTGGAGTCATCACGTAGCAGGCTACGCGCATGTACTGATTCGACCTGTGGGGAATCGTGTCGGTGCTTCGATCTCGGCTCACTCATTGTCAACTCAATTGCTTCTGAGGCTTGCGTGCAATAAACACGTGCCCTGGCATGACGTGCCTCACAGCTGCTGCAGGGAGCAGGGGCAAGATCATTCGCTCAAAGCGGGAGCCGGCCCGTTTGAATTGTTCGCCCTTCCTCGCGACTCTAATACTCCTGGCATCACTTGACACGAACGCCTCGGGGTAACGAACGTCCGGAATCGCCCAGAACGATTGGATTTCCCGAAGGCCGGCGTGCACAACGAGCCGCTTCAGGTGCTTGTGAGAATAAAGGATCCCTTCCGGGTGCCCTCGCCCGGACACCTTCTTGCCCAAGTTCATCAGCCTCCGTGGCAGCGCATTCCCAAACCGCATGCCCGCAACGTGCTCATCACGTCCTCCTTTAAGAAGTCGAAGTGCGAATCGGTTCTTCGTTGCCAGATACATAAGGCCGCCGGGACGAAGTACGCGCACAGTCTCGTGTAGGAGGGTGCCTTGAGCCTCCTGGAAGGAGATATCGATCGCTCGTGATCCGCACCACTCAAAGACAAGGTGTAGGATGACAAAGTCGAACGAATTCGACACATATGGCAGACGGCAATCATCTCCGCCGCAGGCGATGCTGGCATTTGCTACTCCTTCCTGACGACAACGCTCCGCAGCAAATAACGCCTGCTCCGATACAACCTCGATCGCAAACAGTTCGCCAACACGGCGCGCCAAATGTACTGTATGCTGACCCATACTCGCGCCAATCTCGAGCGCGCGATGGGAGCTCGAGAGTGGCAACAGGTCAAGATAGATAGCACGACTCTCGTCGAGGATATACCG
>JACZTW010000121.1 GCA_022573485.1 Planctomycetota bacterium | reverse complement strand
CCCTTTTCCGGATGGGGAATCTTCGGACGGAAGAGCTTTCCCACGGTGAGCCCGCCCAGGCAGATGGCCACTCCGGCGGCGATGAACATCAGCATGCCGACCACCAGCATGACGCTGGAGGAGTCGTCAGCCGGTGCAACCGACTGAGCCACGATCGCGATGGCGCTGAGGAGATAGAGTGCGAGCACCAGCCAATAGCCGTGTGGAATTTTCCAGAAAATCCACGTCGATGCCCCCCAGGCGTGCCCCAGGACGATCGCCACTGAGATGGTCATGGCTACGCGGCGAGGCAAGACAAGGATAAGACCGCAGAAGACGGCGACCCAGGCGAAGATCCCCGCCTCGAATGCAAGCGGATGCTGCTGGAGAAGCCATTGAAACCAAGGATTGCCTTCAATCGCAACCGAATAGTCGCCTGCCCAGTATGCGGATGACTGTCCGACAAGCGTGATCCCTTGGTCTAACATGCACAGCGCAAAAGGTGCCACGCAAAGCCAAACTGTCTTCTTGCGCACGCTCCATACTCCACGATTCTGGTTCATGCCCGGAATCCAGCCAAGATAATCAAACGCACTCCGCCCGAGAGTCTTGATCGATCATCAGGGTCTCACGAATTATTTTGCCTCAAACTCCTGCCCACATTCAGGTCAGCAGGGCCTCTTCGGTCGTTACAATTCCAAGATACGCACAGCATCGAGCAAAGCCAGGCCACACGTCATGTCGAGTCTCCTATTCGCCTGTGATCTCATAGACCATCGTCAATTTCTGTGTGACGGTTACTTTCTCTGGATCCGTCGATGACACAGATCCATCTTCGCGTGATGCGTTGTTTGCATCAACAAATTGTCGCCATACGTTCATGCTTGAGGCAGTGATCGTGGAATCGTTGACGCTCAATAGTCTGCCGATCTTCATGCCGGACTTCTCAAATAGCTCCTTCCGGGAGGCCATCTTTTGCGTCGCGTCTTCGAGCGCCGAGGCTCTCAATTCAGAAGCATCCGCCAGTGTGTATGCAACAGGATTATTGGCCAAGCCCTGCATGGCGGCCTGCATGTTCGTTTGACTGATTCCGACGCCCGCCTTATTCGCAGCGTCCAGGACACGAACGACAATTGCGGCAAGCTCGCCTTTGTCCTTGGTGCGGATGTTTGCTACTTTCACGATAATGGATTGGGTGGCCATCGTTCCTGAGGGGGCGGACGGAACCTGCTGCATCATGAAGGAAGCCGCCGCAACCGGGGAGGAGAACTGGCACATACTCACTTCCACGTCCATGTCGTCTATGCCCAATTCCTGGACCGCCTTGACCGCAGAGTCCGTTTTCTGCGCGCATTGCTGGAGCGCGTCGGAAGCCGTTCCAGCCGTGCCGCTCGATGAGAGTGTGATTTTCATCGTATCGGGCTGTCCAGTGGATTTGCCCATCACGGTAATGGACAGGCCATTCGCTGAACGTGAAGTATCAGCGCCCTCGGCGGTATGTGAATATGCAAGAAACGCCACAGCAGCCATCAACAATCGAACATGCATGGTACATTGCCTCCTTTGAAGGGACTCTCAATCGGCCAACGAGACGGCCACATCGTATCTCAGCTACATCGCTGAGCATTAGGGATTCAGCGCGTATATCCCATCTCTTATTAAACGCAGGAACTCCGAAGTTGAGGCCAGTTTTGTCTGAAGAATTGTCTGCGCAGCGATGAAATTGCCGCAACACATTGAGTACATTCGACTTGCGCCTCCTGGCCTCCACTCGACCGAAACGCGCTCCCCTGCGGGTCGCCGCTAAACAACCGTATTCCGAATACCGGGTACTGGGTACTGATTACTGGTTTCAAGCTGTGATGCCGAGGTCGGTCTTGGTTAGCAGGGCGTTGAACTCGAAACCAGCTTCGGTGATGTTTTCGCCGGCGCCTTGCAGGCGGTCGATGACGGCGACGATGCGCTCGACCTTGGCGCCGACTTCGCGGATGGCTTGGGCGGCTTCGATGACTTGCCCGCCGGTGGCGGCGAGGGCCACGCCGCCGAGTTCGGCGGGGCACGACCGACCATCTTCCTCTTTTGGGAACAGGTGGATCCTGACCCACCCCACGCCTATTATCGTCGCATCGAGTCGGGCAACTCGGGCAGCTCGGCCAGGAAATCCGGATGAACTCCACGAAGCCAGATGAAACGGTCGTCGATTCTCTTGGTGGTCACGCTTTGCGCTATGAACGCCATTACAATACAACCCACGAGCGAGACGCCTGCCGCAAGCGCGGGGCCGGGATGTTCGACCGCGAAGGCGGTGTATATCATGAGGATGGACGCGGCAAAGAGCACCCCGAAGACCACCATCAACACTCTGCGCTTCCCTTGATGTTGTGGGCAGAGTCCGACAAAGATCACGGCTTTCTTGCTGACCAGATAGGCAACGAGAATGTAAAGCAATATCCCACCACCAAAGAAGCAACCCAGCACCAGGAGCAGGTAAACGAGCGGATGGTGCCAAGACAGTTTCCTCTTGAAAGTCAATTCATCGACGGGGACGTTGCACTTGATGCAGCGTCGCGGCAGGAGTACGCTCTTGCCCATAATCAGGGTCTTGCCGGATCGCCACACTCCACCAAACTTGTCGTAGGGATTCCCGCATTCCGGGCACCGCCCTTGGGCCGGCAGTCCGCGCAACCAATAGCCGCAATCGAGACAATGGGTAACCGTCTGGTCAGGTTCAGTTCCTTCGGGGATGGTCAGCTTAGCCACTGTGCGATACTCGTTGCTTACTGCTGTCAAGCTGTGATGCCGAGGTCGGCTTTAGTGAACAGGGCGTTGAACTCGAAGCCGGCTTCGGTGATGTTCTGGCCCGCGCCTTGCAGGCGGTCGATGACGGCGACGATGCGCTCGACCTTGGCGCCGACCTCGCGGATGGCTTGGGCGGCTTCGATGACTTGCCCGCCGGTGGTGGCGATGTCTTCGACCAAAAGCACCGAGTCGCCGGCGGTGATGACGCCCTCGAAGAGGTTGCCCGTGCCGTAGCCCTTCTTCGAGTTGCGCACGATGACAAACGGCTTCATGGTCGCCAGGGAAGTGGCGGCGGCGAGGGCCACGCCGCCGAGTTCGGCGCCGGCGATGAGCGTGGTGGACGATTGCACGAAACGGGCGAACTCCAGCCCGAGCGCTGCCAAGATGTCCGGCTGGGTCTCGAAGCGGTACTTGTCGAGGTAGTACTTGCTCTTCTTGCCCGAGCGGAGCGTGAAGTCGCCTTCGAGGTAGGCGGTCTCTTTGATGCGTTTGATCAGTTCGTCACGTTGCATGGTCAATCCTTCAAAGTGTTCGGTCAGCTTCCCGTAGCGGCCAGCGTCTCTGCCGGCCGTCGCTCGATCGGAAGTCACGGCCGCTACATCGTCGGCCGTGAACCGGGGATCCAGAACACTGCTCAAGAGCAGTGGCACACTGCACACAGTCGTCGGCTGCTACACGTGCAACTCGGGGTTCTTGCCGAGGGCAGCGCGGTGCTTGCGGCGGATCGGCGTGACCTGGGCTTTGATGAAATCGCTGGTCTGCTGCGAAGCCAGGCCGATGTACTTCTTTGGATCGAGCACTGCTTCGATCTCCACCTTGGCGAAGGCGGGGTCGCCCGTCAGGCGCTCGATGAGGTCGTTGGCTTTGCCGTGCTGTTTGACTTGCCGGGCGGCAGCCTGCGCGTGTTTGCGGATGCGTTCGTGCAACTCCTGGCGATCGCCGCCGGCTTTGACCGCCGCCATGAGGATGTTCTCCGAGGCAATGAACGGCAGTTCGGCGCGGATGCGCGACTCGATGACCTTCGGATACACCACCAACCCGCCGGCAACGTCGGTGACGATCATCAACATGCCGTCGGTGGCCAGAAACGTTTCCGGGATGCTGAGGCGCTTGTTGGCGGAGTCGTCCAGCGTGCGTTCGAACCACTGCTCCGCCGCCGTTTGGTTCGGCGAGTCTGCCAGCGACATCACGAAACGCGCCAGCCCGGTAGCCCGCTCGCAACGCATGGGATTGCGCTTGTAGGCCATCGCACTCGAGCCGACCTGCCCGCGCTCGAAGGGCTCTTCGATCTCTTTGAGGTGGGCCAGCAGGCGAATGTCGTTGGCGAACTTGTGAACGCTGGCGGCGATGCCCGCAAGCACCGAAACCGCGGCGGCATCGACCTTGCGCGAATAGGTTTGGCCGGTGACGGCGTAGGTGTCGTGGAAGTCCATCTTGCGGGCGACGAGCTGGTTCAGCCGCGCGACTTTACGGGCATCGCCGTTGAACAGTTCAAGGAAACTGGCACAAGTGCCGGTCGTGCCGGTGGCCCCGCGGAACTTGAGCCGCCCGATCTCGAACTCCAGCCGTTCGAGGTCCATGATAAACTCGTAACACCACAGTGCGGCGCGCTTGCCGACCGTGGTGAGTTGGGCCGGCTGAAAGTGCGTGAACGCCAGTGTCGGCAAGCTGCGGTGGGTCTTGGCGAACGCAGCGAGCACGTCGATGACGTTGGCCAGCCAGTCGCGGATCATGTGCATGGCTTCGCGCATGATGATGAGGTCGGCGTTATCGACGACAAAGGCGCTGGTCGCACCGAGGTGAATGATGCCCTTGGCCGCCGGCGCCGCGTCGCCGAAGATGTGGACGTGGGCCATGACGTCGTGCCGCAGTTTCTTCTCGTACTTCGCGGCGGCGGCGAAGTCGATGTCGCCGAGAGCTCGTCTCATTTGGCTGATCTGCTTGGCGGTGATGGGCAGGCCGAGTTCGCGTTCTGCCTCGGCGAGGGCCACCCACAACCCGCGCCAAGTCAAAATCCGCCTTCGCGGCGAAAACAACTCCGCCATCTCGCGCGAGGCGTTGCGCGCGACCAGCGGAGACTCGTAAACGTCGTACGACTTCTTCGGCATGACTGCCATTGTAGGCGGATTCGGGGGAATGCGGAATGCGGAATGCGGAGTGCGGATGAGCGCCCTCAGTGGGGTGTTTAGCGGCGACCCGCAGGGGAGCGCGTTTCAATTGCGGATTTCGGATTGGGGATTTCGGAACTTTGGGCAGATATGCGACTTCGGATTGCGAATAATGAGAATAGGAAACTGGGAATACGCGTGGGGCGGAATCCAGCGCTGGCCGACGAACTCATCCAGCAATTGTGGCTGCAAGCGTGCAAATCGGGGCGCGGCGGACGGCACCTTCTGTCGGCGAAGGCTTCGCGGAGATCGCCGCCGGTGAATTCTTGTAAACCGCGCAGCTGTGATTGGCGCATTCGAGTTCGTCTTTGCTTGGAATCACCGGCCTCCAATGCACTGCGCAACTCAGCACCGGAGATCACCGTGACACATACGTGTCACCTTCATGATGCAAGGACAGAGTCGAGCTACCTCGCTGACGCTTCGCCGGTCGCCGAACATTTGTGATTGGCGAAAGCGCGCTCCAGGGGATGTGCCCTTTGCTCGGAATTCAGTTGAACTAGACGTATTACCTTATGATGATATGCGCAGTTCTTGGTTCGTCATTCCATCATCGCGTAACATCATCATGGCATTGTGGGTTATCAAACCTGGTCGCCAGGGGGAACATGAAGACTACTTCCTCAAACGGGACCTGGCCTGCCTGACCTTTCCGAACATGCCCTCCGTTCGCGAGATCGACAGCTCCCAGAAAATGAAGTTTCTGTTTCTCGCCGTTCAGCCGAACGCTCCCAAACGCGCGGTGATCAACTATGCTTCTCAGGCTTGGGCTTTTCGCGGCCTGTGCCGCATCGGCGATCCGATTGTGCTGCCGCTCAAATCCTCGCGCAACATCGTCGTCGGGCAGGTGGCCAGCGATTATCGCTACAACACAACCGCGGAAGATCCGTATCGTCATGAACGCGACGTGGCCTGGAGCGATCAACTCATCGACCGCGAACAGATCGATGCGGACCTGCGATACTCCTTCTCGGCGAACAAGACCTTCTGCGAGACGAAACGCGAGGATGCAGAGTTGCGAATCCAGGACTTGGTGAACGGTGAGTCGCCGGCGGACAATCCCCCATCCGTGCATAGCCCTCAAGAAACGGGAGACATCATCTTGGACCAAACCGAGCAGAGCGCCTGGAAGAAGCTGAAGCGTTACGTCGAAGAGAAGTTCTCCGGGCACGATTTGACCCAGTTGTTCGCCGAGGTGCTCAAAGCGGACGGGTATCACATTCATGTGAGCCCGGAGGGTCCGGATGGCGGGCACGACATTCTGGCGGCTCGGGGCGAGTTTGGGTTTGATGGGCCTCACATTTGTGTGCAAGTCAAGCGTACCGCCAAGCCTGTCGGCGCATCCGTCCTGCGCGAATTGCTGGGCACTATGCAGACGCTTCGCGCCTCGCACGGCATCCTGGTCTCGTGGTCCGGGTTCACGCCGACGGCCCAGCGCGAAGCCCTCACGAACTACTTTGAAGTGCGGTTGATCGATGGTGACGAATTGGTGCGCATGGTCGTGAGCCGCATCGAATCGTTTTCGCCGGAGATGAAGAAGCGTTTGCCGCTGCGGCGGGCGTGGGTGTTTGCGCGCGAGCACGGCGAGCCGGCTTCACCCGTTCATCCGCTTCGCGACCCCGCTGAGTCTGCTCGCCCACCGGCCACACCGCCCGGCATCTAGTCCGTGATCAGGCGAACGATCCTGTCCTTGGCTTGCCGTTTAGCAGCCTTTCCGAATCAGATTGGATCCTGGCAACGGGTTGCGTTAGCAATGCCTGCGCGATTCCACCTGTGATGGCATGTCTCCATTGCCGTGCCATCGCGCAAGCTGAAGCTTGCGGCTCCTTGAGATATGCAGTCTAATCCTTGTCCTGCAACTTCGTTACTGCGTCATTGTTCCTCATCGTGATAACATCCCGTCTCGCAGGCGACGACGAAGCTCTCCGCCGTGATCTTGAGCGTTTCCCACTTTCGGCGAATGAGGTCGGCTTCCTGGTCTTCGATCTGCCCGTCGTCTTCGATGCTGCTCGTGACCGTCGACAGCAATTCGCTGAACTCTTTGACGAGCGCCTGCGTGCGCCGAAGCAATTCGGTCTCGTTATCACTGCCGTGCGCCCGAGGATTGCGCACGAAGAACCCGCCGGCCTCATGGCAAAGCCAGTTGACCACCCGCTCATCGCCCGTCGCCTGCACGATCTCCGCCAGCCGATCGAGCGGATTACGGGCGCCGCTCGAATCAGGATCTTCTTTGCTTGAATCCTGGCACCACTTGTACACCAGCGCGGGCGAGAGGCTCAGCTTGCCCGCCAGCGCCTTCACACCGATCGTGTCCGCTGCCGTCTTGAGCACTTCACAGGATTTCATAACGGATCTCCTTCCCGAACGCTTGCGAGCAAGTCCCAATCTGCAGCCGCCGGCGGGAATGCACTATTATAATGGCTGCTCATTATTGTAACTCAACTTACGCGCGATGTGACCATGCCGCAAACCCTCAGTGAAATCCGAGACTTGCTGGCCTCGGCGGGCCTGCGACCACAGAAGAAGCTGGGCCAGAACTTCCTCATCGACGGCAACTTGATGACCAAGATCGTCAAAGCCGCCGGGATCGAACCGCACGACACCGTGCTGGAGATCGGCGCGGGCACCGGCAGCCTGACCGAGATGCTGCTCGAGCGAGCCGGCCACGTCGTCGCCGTTGAACTCGATCGTGGACTGGCCGAACTGCTCGCCGATCGTCTCGCCGGGTGCGATAACCTCACGCTCCTGCACGAGGATGTGCTGCAAACCAAGTCCCGGATCGCGCCGGTCGTGCTGGACGCTCTGCGTCATGCCGCCGGCGGACGCCCTGCCCTGCTGGTGGCCAACCTGCCGTACCACATCGCGTCGCCGATATTGATCGACCTTCTGCTGTGCGACGTACCCTTCAGGTGCTTCTGCTTCTCCGTGCAGCGCGAGGTCGCCGACCGCATCGCCGCCCAGCCGAGCACCAAGGACTACGGCCCGATTACCATCCTGCTGCAACTTTGCGGCACGGTGCATCGGATTACGCATCTCCCGCCGCAAGCCTTCTGGCCTGTGCCGAAGGTCGAATCGACGGCGCTGCGCATCGACATCGACCACAGTCGGTTCCCCGACAAGACCCTCTTGCAGCAGTTCAGTGACCTGCTGCGCCTGGCGTTCTCGCACCGCCGCAAGACGCTGCACTACAACCTCCGGCGGCATTACGAGCCTGCCGACTTCGGCCCGGCGTGCACCGCCACGGGCATCGACCCGGGCACACGAGCCGAGGCGCTCTCGCCGGAGCAATGGTACGAGTTGTTCCGCCAACTCGCCGGTGTACTTTGACGCCACCGCACGCCGAACGCTACAATCCACCATATGACACCTCGGCGCAAGACACGACGGGTTGACGTTGGCGGGATCGGCATCGGCGGCGATGCGCCCGTTGCCATCCAGTCCATGACCAGCACCTACACCTACGACATCGACGCCACCGTCGCCCAGATTCGCGCGCTGGCCCGCGCCGGAGCCGACCTCGTCCGCGTGGCTGTGCCGGACCGGCGTGATACGCAGGCCCTGCCGTCGATCCTCGAGCAATCGCCCTGCCCGATCATCGCCGACGTCCACTTCCATTACGAACGGGCCCTCGAAGCGATCGAGGCCGGCGTCCACAAGATCCGCCTGAACCCCGGCAACATCCAGGACCGCGGGCAAGTCAACCGCGTGATCGACGCTTGCAAGGAGCGCTCCATCCCGATCCGCGTTGGCGCTAACGAAGGCGGCATCGTCGAGCGCAAAGACAAAGACGCCCGCGCTGTCGAGAAGGCCGCCCTTGATCGCGACTACCACGGCGAAATCGTGCGGATCATGTCCGACAAGATCGAGGAATACCTCCGCATCTTCGAAGCCCGCGACTTCCACGACGTGGTGCTCAGCGCCAAGAGCATCGACGCCGTGATCACCATCGACGCCTACCGGGCCATCAGCGAACGCTTCGACTATCCGCTGCACCTCGGCGTCACGCACGCCGGCCCGCCGGAAACCGGGCGGATTCGGTCGGTGGCGGCCTTGGGCACGCTGCTGGCGGAGGGCATCGGCGATACCATTCGCATCTCCTACGCCGCCGACCCAGTGTACGAAGCCGAGGACGCCAAGGAGCTGCTCTGCTCGCTGGGCCTCAAGCTGCGCACCGAGCCGGAGCTGATCGCCTGCCCGACCTGCGGCCGCATCGAGATTGACCTCATCAAGCTGGTCGGCGAGGTCCGCCGCAAGCTGGCCGACATCAAGGTGCCGGTCAAGGTCGCGGTCATGGGCTGCGTGGTCAACGGCCCCGGCGAAGCCGAGGGCGCCGACGTCGCCATCTTCGCCGGCAAGGGCAAGGGCATCATCTACGTGCAGGGCGAGCAGACCCGCACCGTCGCCGAAGCCGACATGCTGGCAGCGCTGTACGATGAGTGCGTCGCGTTCGCCGCCCGCGTCGAGCGCGGCGAAGCCAAGCTGCACTCCGGCGACGTCACCATCCGCCCCCCCGACCCGCTCCCCCGCCGGGACGGCTCCATTCCATTGACCGTCTCGTCCCCCGACTGACCCCACGCGCCGACCATCCTCCGATTGAGGCAACGCCCGGCCTTTCTCTCTTGCCGCGTTGAGCTTGCGGCGAAATGGCTTTGTTCGGCCACTGAGCGTTTGCGTGATTCGTGATCCGTGATTCGCCAGTGGTGCGATCGTCTATGAACCATAGCTCGTGATCCCTTCTCCTGATCTCAATTCCGCGATCCGAAATCCACAATCCGCAATTCCCCCGCGCTCCCCTTCGGGTCGCCGCTAAACCCTCAACTGACAACTGAAGACTGACCACTGACAACTTCCTCTGTTCCGCAACTCCCCCCCTTTTCGTACTTCGTACTTTCTTCCCCTTCCCATTCCCGGCCTTCCCTTTGCGCGGACGGTGGGTTCGTTTGGCGCTACACGTTTCGCCACACTCCGCCGTCTTCTTTCATAATTCATACTTCATCATTCATAATTCTCCCCGCGCACACCGCTGCTCGCTCCGGGCGCGCACACTCGGCGCGCCTCTGTTCCTACTCTGTTTACTTGCCGGGCGCTCTATGGCACGGGACGCGCGAGACGATCAGTGTGTAGACAGTAGACAGTAGGTGTTAGGTGTTTAGCGGCGACCCGCAGGGGAGCGCGACTCGGATGTCCGATTGCGATCCGCCACGGGGGCGCCGGTCGCTACATCGCAATCCGCCCTGAACCAGCACAGATTATTCGTGTCCCCCATGTTCAAAAGAACATGGGCCACCCGACGGGCGCTCTATGGCACGGGAAG
>JACZTW010000120.1 GCA_022573485.1 Planctomycetota bacterium | reverse complement strand
CACCACGACCGTCAGCCCAGACATCACTGTCTCTCCCCAGATCGATACGAGCTTCAAGGTCGGCCTGGACGAGGAGGGCGTGGGGCAAGAGTTGGGCAAGCGCCTCGATCCGCTCAGCGCGGGGATCAAGGCGCTCAAGGATCAACTGGCCCAGCTCGCGCCCAAACAGCCGCTGCCGGGTTCAGAGGATCCACTGAAGATCAAGGCCGTCGAATTCTTCAACGCCGGAGTTGATGCGTACAAGAAAGACGAGATCGGCCAGGCAATCGGGCACTGGCTCGATGCGCTCAAGCTTGCTCCGGCGTATGCCCACGCCCATAACAACCTCGGCCGCGCGCTGAAGGAGAAGGGTGCGTTGGGCGCAGCGATCGAGCACTGCAACGCCGCTCTCCGGATCGAGCCGGACTCTCGCAGCGTTCACTACATCCTCGGCCTCGCCCTGGCGGCCAAAGGTGAGCACGATGCAGCCATAGAGCACCTGGGCAAGGCCATGGGGATCGAGCCCGACGATGCCGACGACCACTTCGACCTCAGTCGCGTGCTGGCCGAGAAGGAGGACGCGGCCCCAGCAGTCGCGGCGCTGGCCAGGGCCATCCAGCTCGACCCGCGCTACCGCGACAAGGCCAAGACGGATAAGCACTACGACCCCATCCGCGACGACCCGGCCTTTCGCAAGCTGGTCGACGCCGAGTAGCCGCACCTGCGGTGTTCATCCGCCGGGATTGGCCCCATGCCCCCGCGGTGCTCATCCTCCGGCCCGATTCAGGCCGGGTGGCCCATGTTCTTTGAACATGGGGGACACGAATCGAACGGTAGAGGATCAACAGAATTCGGGTTCCCCAGGTTGAAACAACCTGGGCCACCCGGTCGAGACGTCAAGACGAACACCGCCGGCCCCGACCCGACGCATGAAAGGATCATCGTGGCCGACTATGTGCTCCGCGAGCTCCAAAGCCCGGCCGATGCCCGCCGGCAGTACGAATTGGGGGAAACTGGGGACAGTCACCGTTTTCTGGCTCGAGAAATAGGTGACTGTCCCGATTTAACCCGTAACCGTATTCATCCCGGCGGCGTCTTCGCATTGTGGTCGGCTGACCCGCCGGAGGAATCACTGACGGACGGCCTAAATGGCGTGTTCGAAAGCGTACGGATTCGCGAAACGAAGTTCTACAACCCGCTGCTCGGTCTGCACGACGTCAACTACATCGTTGTCGCACAGCGCGCACCAAGTTGCTGACCAGAATACTTTACCGCGGAGCACGCAGAGGGCGCAGAGAAGGAACAGAAAGAGAATTGGTAAAGGCAATACAAAACTGGCGAGGCAGCTTGCTGATTAGCAGACCAGCTCGCTGATTAGCAGACCAGCTTGCTGATTAGCAGATCAGCTCGCTGGTTGGTGGAGACAAATGGGAATACTAGTGACCTGTCAGGCGATCTCGAAGCACTTTGGGACGCACACGCTGTTTGATGATCTTTCGATTAGTTTCACTGATGATGAGCGCGTGGGGTTCCTCGGCCCGAATGGAGCGGGCAAGACGACGTTTTTGAGAATCATGGCCGGCTTGGAGCCGATTGACGGTGGCGAGGTTATTTGCCGTCGGTCGGCGCGAATCTGCTATCTGCCACAAGCGGATCGGTTTCCGGATGGGGCTACGGTTGCGTCGGTGTTGGACGATGCGTTGGCAGATCAGCCTTTGGAGTCGTACGAGCGCGACACGCAGGTGGCGATCATTCTGAGCAAATTTGGTTTTGAGCATCCAGAAGGCGCCGTGCAGAAGTTGTCCGGTGGTTGGCGCAAACGGTTGGCGCTGGCGCGAGAGATTATTCAGGAGCCGGATCTGCTCTTGATGGATGAGCCGACGAACCACCTGGACCTCGAGGGCATTGCGTGGCTTGAGAAAATGCTCCTGGGCGCGCCGTTTTCGTTTGTGGCGGTGAGCCACGATCGGTATTTCCTGGAGCATGTCACGACTCGCGTCGTGGAGTTGAACCCAGTCTACCCGGATGGATACTTCAGCGTGAGCGGCAGTTACAGCATGTATCTGGAGAAGCGGGCGGATTTTCTGGAGGCTCAGCAGGCTCAGGAATTGGTGCTGGCGAACATTGTCCGGCGTGAGGTCGCGTTTCTGAAGTCGAACTCGAAGGCTCAGCGAACGAAATCGAAGTCGCGGATCGAGGATGCCTATCGGCTTCAGGATGAGCTTCGCGATCTGTCGCAGCGGAACGCTCAAACGGCGGCAGCGGGAATCGACTTCGACAGCACGGGTCGCAAGTCGAAGAAGCTGCTGGTCGCCAAGGGCCTGTCCAAAACGCTCGGGGGGAAATTGTTGTTCAGCGATGTTTCGCTGATGTTGTCTCCCGGCGTGCGGCTGGGGCTGTTGGGCGCCAATGGGAGCGGCAAGACGACGTTGATTCGTGTCTTGACCGGCGCTTTGCCGCCTGATGAAGGTTCGATCGAGATGGCTGACGATTTGCGGATTGTTGTGTTCGATCAGAATCGCGAGGAACTGCCGCAAGATGTGACGCTTCGGTGGGCGCTCGCCGGTGATTATGAAAGCGTAGATTTTCGGGGTCGGAGTGTTCACATCGTAGCCTGGGCGAAGAAGTTTCTCTTTTCAGTGAATCAGCTTGATCTGCCGGTGCGGGATCTCTCGGGCGGCGAGCAGGCTCGGATTTTGATTGCCCGTCTGATGTTGCAGCCGGCGGATGTTCTTGTTTTGGATGAGCCGACCAACGATCTGGACATCACTTCTCTGGATGTGCTCGAAGACAGCCTTACTGATTTCGCTGGGGCGATCATACTGGTGACGCATGATCGGTTTATGCTGGATCGCGTTTGTACGGAGATGTTGGGTCTGGACGGTTCGGGGCGTGTCGGTCAGTATACCGGTTTTGCTCAGTGGCAGGCTGCGCAGGCTCGGGCCGCTCGTGGGAAGAAAGACGTTTCCGGGCGCAGCAAATCGAAGAAATCGAAAGGGAAGATTGCTGGAAGCGGTTTGACAGCGAGTGAACACACGGAACTTCGGGAAATGGAAGCCACGATCCTGGAAGCGGAAGATCGCGTGAAGCAATGGACCGAAGCGACTGAAGATCCGGCTGTGGGCGGGGACCATATCGAGGCCCAGAAACGCTGGGAAGAACTGGAATCGGCGAGGAAGCAAGTGCAGAAGCTCTATGCCCGCTGGGAGGAGCTGGAGGGCAAGGTAGTCTGAGAAAGTGCTGTAGCCACGGGTGGAGTTCGCCAAAGGCGAACGGAACCCGTGGAACTCGAATTCACCGTCGAATTCACCAGTGGTGGTTTAGCGGCGACCCGAAGGGGAGCACGTCCAGATTCAGATTGCGGAACGAACAACCCCATATTGCGTGAGTTTGTCTCAGAGACGCGACCGCCAGGGAGCGTTTCCCCGATTCCGCACGGTTGTTGCAAACCGAAACAAAGCACTCCCTCACGGTCGTGCCTCTGATTCCCGGGGGAAAAAGAGGTCCGGAGCGTTCAATAGAAGACACCCTATATTTGAAACGACGCCAGGAATCGCTTGTGGAGAATGCCGTACCTGGGGGTCGCAAGCCCGATTCAGGCTGGCACAGCACACCTTCACAATGCGAAGAATTAAGAATTGACAAGCGAGGGAGTGGCCGATAAGATATTAGGAGTCAAGTCCTTGGGGCAACCCTGACAACTTGATCACAGCCAGGCATTGATGGCTTTGGCAGATGCAACGCGCGTTTGACACATCCCGCCTGTAGATATCTCAGAAAGTAAAAGTTTTATGACATTTGATGATTTGCGGCTTAGTAAGCCGCTCTTGGATGCGGTTCACTCCGCTGGCTATGAGACCCCGACGCCGATTCAGGCCAAGGCGATTCCGTTGATCCTCGACGGGCAGGACGTTCTGGCGTGTGCCCAGACCGGCACAGGTAAGACGGCTGCTTTTGCCCTGCCGATCCTGCAGCGCTTGAGCGCGCGCACGTCGGCGCAGTACAAGAACGGTAGGCGGTCGGGGGCGCGGAAGATTCGCACTCTGGTGCTGGCCCCGACTCGTGAGCTGGCCCAGCAGATTGCGGACAGCTTCGGGACCTACGGGCGCTCCAGCGGATTGAGGCATACCGTCGTTTACGGCGGAGTCAACAAGAACGCGCAGGTCCGCATTTTGCGCAGCGGCGTTGATATCCTGGTGGCCACTCCGGGGCGCCTGTTGGACCACATGAATGACGGCGTCATCAAGCTCGACTCGGTCGAGATCTTGGTGCTGGATGAAGGCGATCGCATGTTGGACATGGGCTTCCTGCCGGACATCCGGCGGATTCTGAGACAAGTCCCCGAGCGACGACAGACCCTGCTGCTGTCGGCCACGATTCCGCCTCCCATTCGAGAGCTGGCCCAGACCATCTTGAAGAACCCTGTATCGGTGGCAGTGGCGCGCGTCTCCGCGCCCACCGAACTCGTCGATCATTGGGCTTATCGTGTGGAGAAGAAAGAAAAGCCGGCCCTGTTGTGCAATTTCCTGGAGCACACGCCCTACTCCAGAGCCTTGGTCTTCACGCGCACCAAGCACGGAGCGGACAAGGTCGTCAAGCATTTGACCCAAGCCGGAGTCCCGGCGGCTGCGATCCACGGCAACAAGAGCCAGAACGCCCGCACCCGGGCGCTCGACGGCTTCAAATCGGGCAAGACAGCCGTACTGGTGGCTACGGATATCGCTGCCCGTGGGCTGGACATCGAGGACATCTCGCATGTCATCAACTACGATTTGACCACCGAGCCGGAGACCTACGTTCATCGCATCGGCAGAACCGGCCGCGCCGGCGCGACTGGCACGGCGCTGTCTTTCGTGAGCAGCGAAGACCGCGAAAGCCTCCGCGACATCGAACGTCTGATTCGCACACCACTGCAACCCGCGGCGGATCTTCCAGGATACGTCGCCCCGAAGGTGATCTTCGAGAAAACCAACGGCGACACCCGCCCCGCCTCTCGCAAGAACGGCAACGCCGGCAGAAACGGCGACGCCGGCAGGAACGGACATCGCTCCGCCACTGGAAGCGGCAATCGCCGCCGCCCCCGCAACCGCCGACGCGGAACTTCCAGCACGGTTGCCAGCCGATAGCCCGCGAGCGCGTTCGCGTCAGATCAACACGCTCAGGACGATCATGGCCAAGCCGAGCACGCTCAGGATTGCACCTTTGATGAAGTCGCTTTCCGACGACACGAGGGCCTGCGTTTCCGTCGGCACGCGCTTCACTCGAAAGACCTGCAAACCGCAGCCCAGCAGGCCCACGCCGCAGATCACGCCGATGATCATTCCCAGGCCGCCCAAGCCGATCCAACGGGAGAGTGCGATGCCCACCGCGCCAAAGCCGCCGAACCACCAGCCCGCCCGCAGCTTGAAGCGTACATCCTCGACTTCAAACATCTGCCGGGTCGTCGCCTCGGCAGCTTCGCGCAGCTCCAGCTTTGTCGCCCGATAGCCGCATTCCGCACAACGCAGCGTTGACGATCCGCGCAGGTCGTAGCCGCACCGCGGGCAACGCGGCGCCTTTTGGTCACCGCAGTCCACATCGATCGGCTCTTCCAACTGGTCGTACCAATGAAGATTCATAAGCCCCCGGCGCTTTCTACCCCCAAGTCCACGCAAACCGTGACTTGAAGTGATGGTAGTACAACCCAATGAAGCGCATCGCCAGAACCCAGAAATACAACCCCAACACCTGCAGAACACACTGCAGGGCAATGGGATGCTCGCTGGCTTTGCCGCCGCTGCTGATCAGGCTTTTGTTGATGTACCAGGAAGCCGTGAAAACGCCGGCAGAAAGTACACACACCAAAAAGTAGGGCACGAAGGTTCGGATCAAAGTCCGAATCATCAGATCCACACGAACGAAGGAAGACACGCCCCCGACGCCCACCATCAACATCGCCATGGGCCAGAAGAACAAGCATGCCGCAATCACCAGCCAGAAAATCGGTTCCCCTTGCTCCACGGCTTCCGGATTGAAACCGCCAAAGACAACGACCGGCCAAAACACGGCAACGCCGGCGGCGAGATACTTGAAGCACGGGACCACGATGGTCTCGACGGGGCCCTCGATAAGGGTCAGTTCCGGTAAATCGCGCTCGCCGTTGGCTGCGTTGAGCATCACATTGAAAAGAAACGAGAGAATCCAGCCAAAGACGATGATCCAGGCGATCATGCCGATGCACAGCCCGTACAACAATAGCGGCTGCAACATTGCGATCGCAGCGACGACAAGAAAGCTGGGCAGATTGCCCGACTCGGCGAAGAACATCAGGCTGGCGACACAATCCTTCAGGTACGCGGGGAGGTGGCTGGGTTCGAACGGTGCGGAACGCGTCGGGGCACCTGCGGGCGCCGCCACAACCGCAGGTCCGGCGATCACGGCATCTGACCGAATCACCGGCTCCTCTGCGAGCACATCGACGACATACGCGTCGGCATCTTCGGGCGGGTCGGGTGCCGGGATGGCAATCGGACCGCCGCACTTCTTACACTTGAGGCGCTTGCCGGCCAGTTTCTCCGGGATGCGATAGCGGGCGCCACATTGGCAGGAAACGACAATCATGATTTTCGGCCTCAGCCTCGATACTGCCATCCTCGCAGAACGACGGCGGAGGGGAATTATAAAATCCGGCGGACATTCTCAGCCGCCCCCGCAGCGGTGGAATGCGATTTGTCCTGCGGCGAGACACGTGTCGTAACTGCAAACGGGGCCTTCGGTTGTGTTCCGCTCTGCGTCAGCCTGCCGTGGATCGTTGAGGTTTTTGGGAACGGCTGAGCGGTCCGCCTATAATGATCCGTCCTCTTAGGGAACAACTATTTCTATTTCGAAATGGAGATGAAACATGTTGGACAGTGTTCTCCTTAGAAGGCAACTCGTGTGGCTGGGCGGTATTGCGATCTTGTGTGGCCCGGCGGCCGGTGTCGATGCCCAGCAGACGCTCGGCGACTATACCGACGTTCGAGAGATGCCCACGGGCTACGTCGGAGAGCGAATCGCGGAGCTTCTTGATGCCGTCAACTCCAACGATGCGGAGAAAGTGAAGTCCTTCGTCAGCAAGCGCTTCGGCCCCGAGTTCCTGAACTTCGCGCCGATGGAGGGTCACCTCGAAGTCTTCGCACAGGTCTATCGCGAAAGTCGGGGCCTGGAGTTCTACTCCATTCGCAAATACAAGGAAGAAAGGCCGCAAGGCGAAGTCGTTGTCATCCTGCGCAACAAGTTGACCGGCGGCTGGCAGGCGTTTGTCTTGAACATCGAGAGCGCGCCGCCCCACCGCATCATGAGCCTGCAATTCGCCCCCGCCAGGCCGCCGAGCGATCTCGCGCCCGCCAAACCGATCACTGAAAGCGAAATGGGCGACGCGCTCCAAGCCTTCGTGGAGCGCCTCGCCCGTGCCGACGCGTTCTCCGGAACCGTGCTGCTGGCCAAGGACGGCAAAGTCCTCTTCAAAGGTGCGTATGGCCTGGCCAGCAAGCGTTTCAACGTGCCCAATAAGATCGACACCAAGTTCAACCTCGGCTCGATGAACAAGATGTTCACCGGCACCGCCGTCGCCCGGCTGATCCAGCAAGGCAAGCTGTCGCTCGACGACCCGCTCAGCAAGTTCCTCTCCACCGACTGGATGTCGCACGAAATCACGGACAAAATCAAGATCAAGCACTTGCTCACGCACACCTCCGGCCTGGGAAGCTACTTCAACGAGACCTACATGAACTCGTCGAAGGCGCTGTTCCGCGAACTCGATGATTACAAGCCGCTGATCTCGGACTCGACGCTGGCCTTCGAGCCGGGAACCCAATGGCAATACAGCAACACGGGCATGTTCCTGCTGGGCGTGGTCATCGAGAAAGTCACCGGCGAGAACTTCTTCGAGCACATCCGCGAGAACATCTACAAGCCGGCGGGCATGATCAACAGCGACTGCTACGACATGGACCGCCCCGTGCCGAACCTGGCCATCGGCTATTCGCCGGAGCGCGGCGATGGGTACAATGCCTGGAGCAACAATCTGTACAAGCACGTCATCCGCGGCGGCCCCGCCGGCGGCGGGTTTTCGACCGTCGAGGATCTTCACCGCTTCGCTGCCGCCCTGCGGCAGCACAAACTATTGAATGAAAAGTATACGCAAATGCTCTGGTCGCCGAAGCCGGAGTTCAATTCGCCGAACTACGGCTTCGGATTCGCAACGCACAAGAGCAAATCGGGCGAGCGCATGGTCGGCCACCGCGGAGGCTTCTCCGGCATCAGCGCAAACCTGGATATCTTCCTCGACTCCGGCTACACAGCCGCCGTGATGTCAAACTACGGCGGCGCCGCCAGCCTGGTGGCCGACAAGATCCGCGAATTGATTACAGCGACACGAGAGTAGGCCGGGATGGTACACTGCCTTACGAGAGGAGTGATCCCATGAGTAGTTTTCTGGTCGGTTGCCGAAAAAGGACTCGCGGGTGCAGCGCCGTGACTTGCGTGACGCTGAGTTGTGTCGGACTCATGCTGTTGGCGGCGCATGACCCTCCGAAAGAAGCGAAGAGTACTCAGGAGGTCGCATCCGCCGGGATAGAAGCCACCGTTCAGCAGCTTGCATGGATCAGCGGGGCCTGGGACGGCAAGGGCCTGGGCGGAACGGTGGAGGAGCACTGGACCAATCCCGGCGGCGGCTCACTGGTCGGCGTGTTTCGGCTGATCGGCGCGGATGACAAGATGAAAGTCTGTGAACTGCTCATGATCGAGCAGCGGGGCAAGCAAGTCGTGTACAGCTTCCGCCACTTCGGCCCGGGCAACAAACCCTGGGAAGAACTCGACAAACCGCTGGTCTTCGACTTGATCCGCCTGACCCCGAACGAAGCCGTCTTCGAAAGCTCCGTGCAAACCGATCCCAAGCGCCTGACCTACACGCGCACCGACGACAAGTTGGCCATCCGCGTCCAGGGCGAGACCGACGGCGTCCTCGGCGACGGCTTCACGCTAAACATGAAGCGCACCAAGCTGGGCACATCGAAACCGCTATGTGGGTCACACATGCGGTCACGAATGTACGAAGAACCGGACACTTCATGAGGAACTGAGCGGCGTGCTGCGCAGAACAAGCGGGACTGCCCTTTTCGGAGACGGATGGAGACAGATTGCGTCGATCAGGCAGCGATCGTGACGGGCTTGGGGCGGATTGGGTCACGCGCCATTGGCGGCAGGCGGCTCGTTGGGTAGAATCTCAGCAGAAGGGATGGACAAATGGGAAATCCCGGTTCAATCCACTTGCGGGCTCTCGCCACAGGTGCGCTTCTCTCTTTGGTATGCCTCGGCTGTGGCGGCGAGGTCTCGGACCTCAATATCCCCGGTGCGTATGGCAGCTATGTCGCCGACGTCAACGAGGCCGGTCACGCCGCCGGGCACTGGCTCATGCAGAATGGCGAACGCCGAGGATTCATACTTCGAGACGGCGGCTTTATCCACATCCTGCAAGAGGGCGTCAGTAACATTGAAGTCACGGCGATCAATGACAGCGACCGGGTGGTCGGCGCTGCGGCTTTCGTCAACTCCGGGCTGCATGCGTTTATCTACGATGAACAGAGCGGCATCCGGGACTTGGGAACGCTAGGCGGCTTGCGTAGTCGTGCTCTTGATATTAATGGTAGCGGCCAAGTAGTTGGTTGGTCCGAGATCGCAATCACGGACAACGAGGACTGCTGCTGTATCCCGTTTTTCATCTATTGTGGCGTGCTGCATGCGTTCCTGTGGGACGATGGCGAGATGATCGATCTTGGAACGTTCGGGGGACAAAACAGTCGGGCCTGGAAGATAAACGACTTTGGCCATGCGATCGGGTATGCAGAACTCGCAGGAGAAAGCGAGATTGCCCATGCGTTCCTCTATAAGAATGAACAGATGATCGACCTGGGGACGTTGGGAGGGGCTACCAGTTGGCCCAGCGACATCAACAATGCGGGGCAGGTAGTGGGGTGGTCCGACATCGTAGGTGCAGATGGCATCAGTCATGCATTCCTCTATGCAGACGGGGAGATGTTGGACCTGGGCACGCTGGGAGGTGATGCAAGCTGGGCCCGAGACATCAATGATCTAGGACAGGTGGTTGGCTCGGCGGAGCTTACGGATAGTCGTGTACAAGGCTTCCTTTGGGAGGCAGGCGTCATGACGGGCTTGGGAACGATAGGATCACTCGATAGTAAGGCGAGCCACATCAACAACGCCGGCCAAATCCTGGGCAGTTTTGCTGTTGAACAGGAAGATCCGTTCACGCGGAATAATCGTCCCTGCATATGGGAACAGGGCATGATGTTTGACCTCATGGCACAGTTTCCGTTAGCAGCGGGCTCACGCCCGATATGGGCGGTCTTGGGCCTGAATGATGCAGGCGATATTCCCTACACGACCGACGATTCGCTGATCCTGTTTGGGATTCCGCTCACCGACCCGCATATAGGGAAGCCCCACTCCTATCTTCTGCACAGG
>JACZTW010000337.1 GCA_022573485.1 Planctomycetota bacterium | reverse complement strand
ATCGATCGCCGCAGCCTGTGCCCGAGCGATCGTGATTTCGCCGGCGCTCTTCGGGGGCGCTCGCGTCAAATCATCGCCGAACTCAAGCCCCGCTCGCCATCTTGCGGCGTGCTGTGCAGCGACTACCGGCCCGACGAAATCGCCCGACGATACGAGCAGTCCGGGGCAGTTGCGCTGTCGGTGTTGACTGACAACAATTTCTTCGGCGGCCTTTCCACCCATTTGACGCAGGCCAGAGCGGTGACATCCTTGCCCGTGTTGCGCAAGGACTTCATCATCGAAGAGAGCCAAGTGTTCGAATCGCGCCGCATCGGCGCCGACGCCTGCCTTTTGATTGTGGGCGCGCTCGAACAGAATGTATTGTGTGCGTTGAAACTACAGATTGAAGAATTGGGAATGGTCGCGTTGATCGAAGTACACGATGAGCGCGAACTGGAAACTGCTTTGGCGGCTAATGCGACGTTGATCGGCATCAACAATCGAAACCTTCACGATTTGTCGATCGATCGGCAGGTCATACACCGTCTGTGCCCGCTCGTGCCCGATGGCGTGTTGATTGTGAGCGAATCGGGCATCACCACGCCACAGGATGTGCGGGAGCTTCCAGAAAGCGTGAACGGCGTTCTCATCGGTACGGCTTTGATGCGCTCGAGTGATACCACCGGCTTCATCCGGCAAGCGACTGAAGGTCAGGAGGTTGCCAAGTGAAGATCAAGATCTGCGGGATCACCAGTGCCGGCGACGCCCGAATGGTCGAATCGCTGGGCGCCGACTACGTCGGGATCATCTTCGCCAAGGCCTCTCCGCGCTGTGTCGATATTCCTACCGCCGTCGAGATCGCGGCCAGTCTGGCGTCCGCACGGCTGGTGGGCGTTTTTGTGGAACATTCCGTGGCTGAGATCGAGAAGATCGCAGCCCAAGTCGGTTTATACGCGGTGCAGCTCTACCGCCAGCCAGAGCGGCGGCCCGAGGGCGTCGTGTATATTCTGGCGATTCGCGTCCGCGATCGTTCGAGTTTGAAGGCCATGGAGTCTTCGGCGCCCGACTACTTCCTCACCGACGCTCATCATGAGCAGGCCATGGGCGGCACGGGCCAAACATTCGAGTGGTCCCTCTTGCCGCGTCAACTCGATAAGGTTTTTCTCTCCGGTGGAATCGACGCCGGCAACGTGCGTGGCGCGCGGCGGCTGAATCCCTATGCGATCGACGTCTGCAGCGGAGTGGAATCTCGTCCGGGCATCAAGGACCAGGGCAAACTGGAACAGTTCTTCGAGGAGGCCCGAGCATGATCGCTTCGACGCGCTATGGCGAGTATGGAGGCATGTACGTTCCAGAGACGCTGGTGGCGCCGCTGCACGAAATTGAGGCCGGCTTTCTGGACGCCCGGGAAGACGAAAGCTTCTTGGCGGAGTTTCACGACTTGCTCAAGAACTACGCAGGCAGACCGACTCCTTTGTACTTGGCCCAGAACCTCTCCCAGCGCTGCGGACGGCGTATCTACTTGAAGCGCGAAGACTTGCTGCACGGAGGAGCACACAAGACCAACAACACGATCGGGCAGGGCCTGCTGGCCCGCAGGCTTGGCAAGAGCCGGATCATTGCCGAGACCGGCGCCGGGCAGCACGGGGTAGCGACGGCCATGATCGGCGCTCTGCTGGGGATTCCCGTCGAGTTTAACTCATCCGCTTCTCTCATGACGGTAACAGGCAAGGCGGGAAGTCTGCCGGCCGGCGAAGCGGAACTATTTGTTGCCAATAGCGGAACAACCATTCGCTTCCTCACGGCTCTTGTTACCATTGGCCAAGGAGATTATCGACTTGACGGAACCTCCCGGATGAGAGAACGACCGATCAGCGATCTGCTGGATGCTCTCAATCAGCTAGGTGCCGAGACTCGATGTGAATTCAACAATCGTTGTCCTCCTGTGGTCATCCATGCTCAAGGACTCCAAGGAGGCAAGGTAACGATCCAGGGAGATATTTCCAGCCAATTTCTCAGTGGGCTACTCATGGCAGCTCCCTCTGCAAAGAAGGATGTTGAAATCATCGTTGAGGGAGAGCTTGTCTCCGGGCCGTATGTCCAAATGACGCTTGCCGTGATGAAATCATTTGGCGTCAAAGTAGCAGCCTCCGATGGCCTGAGCCGATTTAATATCCACGCTGGACAGTCTTACGTTGCTTGCGACTACTCGATCGAACCCGATGCCTCGGCAGCGAGTTATTTTTGGGCGGCCGCGGCAATTACCGGCGGATCCGTTACCGTCGAAGGGCTGCATCAAAAATCTCTCCAAGGAGATGTTGCCTTTTGCAAGTGTCTACAAAGCATGGGCTGTGAGGTGAAGTATGATAGCCAATCAATCACCGTCAGTGGAAAACCACTTCAGGGTGCTGAGTTGAACATGAACGCTATCAGCGATACCGCTCAAACATTAGCCGCCGTGGCCCTTTTTGCCAGCGGCTCTACAACGATTACGGGGATTGCCCACAATCGTCACAAAGAAACCGACCGAATCGGAGATTTGGCCAGAGAGCTAAGAAAACTTGGAGCGGAAGTGGCAGAGCTGCACGACGGAATGAAGATTACTCCGGGTCCATTACATGGCGCAAGCATCGACACTTACAATGACCATCGTATGGCGAT
>JACZTW010000119.1 GCA_022573485.1 Planctomycetota bacterium | reverse complement strand
ACCAACAGTATGGATGAGACGCTGGCTCTGCCGACTGAAGACGCGGTTAAGCTGGCGCTGCGCACGCAGCAAGTACTGGCCCACGAAACCAACGTCACGCAGACCGCCGACCCGCTTGGCGGGAGCTGGTTTGTCGAGAAACTCACGGACGAGATCGAGGCGGAGGCGAACCGGATCTTTGCGCAGATCGAGGACCTCGGCGGCGTGCTCAATGCCATCGACCGCGGTTATTTCCGCCGCGCCATCGCCGAGTCGTCGCTGGCGGAAAGCCGACAAGTTGAGTCGAAGGAGAAGATCATCGTCGGCGTGAATGAATTCCGCGAGGCAGAGGAACCGATCGAGATCTTGCAGATCGGCCAGGAAGTTGAGGACCTGCAAAAGAAGCGTCTCTCCGAGTTGCGGAACACGCGCGACGCCAAAGCCCACGCCGACGCCCTGAACCGCCTCGAACAGGACGCCCGTGATCAAGCCAACGTCATGCCCGCACTCGTCCTCGCCGCCAAAGCTGGCGCCACCGTTGGCGAAATGATGCAAGCGCTCCAAAAGGTTTACGGCACCTATAGCGGCGGACCGGAATGGTGAAGAAGAGTTTAGGAGTTTGGGAGTTCAGGAGTTCAGGAGTTCAGGAGTTCAGGAGTTGGGGAGTTTGACCGTTGGGGCGGATTGAGCGATTTGAAGATATCCAAGCCTGGCAGAAGGCGCGCGATCTCACCCGGCTCATCTATCACCTCACCAGACGCGACCCTCTTTGTAAGGACTGGGATTTGCAAAGACAGCTTCGCAGAGCGTCCGTCTCCATCATGGCGAACATTGCCGAGGGCTACGGCAGGAAATCGCACAAGGAATTCGCGAACTACCTCAACACGGCCCACGCGTCAGCAGCAGAAGTTCAATCGCACATCTATGTGGCTTTGGATCAGAACTATCTCAGCCGCAGCGACTTCGAGGAATGCTACGCGAGGTGCGAAGAGTGCTCACGCATGACGCAGTCTTTCCAGAATTACCTGAGCAGCCTGCAGGGCTCCGATTCCTGGAAGCTTCGCGACTCCTGAACCATTTCGATGATGGAAGAACGCCGAAATCCACAGATCCCAACTCCCAACTCCCAACTCCTAAACTCCTAAACTCTTCAGCTCTTGAACTCCTGAACATCTGAACTATCATTGCAGCATGGACTATGCGATTCGAGTGTTGCTGGCCAAGGTCGGTCTGGACGGGCATGATCGCGGCGTGAAGCTGCTGGCGCGGAGTTTTCGCGACGCGGGCATCGAGGTTATTTATACGGGCCTGTGGCAGACGCCGGCGGCCAGCGTACACGCCGCCATGCAGGAGGATGCCGACATCATCGGCGTGAGCCTGCACAGTGCGGCCCACATGACCATTATGCCCGAAGTGCTCAAGTGGCAGAAGCATTACGGTATCGAAGACGTCCCGGTGGTGCTGGGCGGCATCATTCCGCAGGCGGACTACCCAGCCCTGCGCGACCTCGGCGTGGCGGAGGTGTTCAACCCGGGATCTTCCATCGCGGAGATCGTCGCCGCGATCCGAAAGCTGGCGGCATCGAGGAAGGATCGCGACACAGAGTCGCTCTTGGACGCATACGCCAAGGGCGACGTCAAATCACTCGCCCGCCTGATTACCCATATTCAACGGCACGGAACTGAGGCACTGACGCCGCAGACCGCACACGATGGAGGCAGCGGTGCCAGAGTCATCGGTGTGACCGGCGCGCCGGGTGTGGGTAAGAGTTCGTTCATCGCCAAGCTGTCGGGCCTGCTGCGCGCCCGAGGCCAGAAAGTGGCCGTTGTGGCGGTTGATCCGACGAGTCCGGTCACCGGCGGGGCGTTGCTGGGCGATCGGCTGCGGATGATGCGGGCCGAGCCGGACGAAGGCTTCTTCGTACGCAGTTTGTCGTCGTCGAACGAGCAGGGCGGACTTGGCCCGCGCGTCGGGCAAGTCATCGAATTGCTGGACGGATTCGGATTCGACACCATCCTGCTCGAGACAGTGGGAGCGGGGCAGGGCGATACCGCCGTGCTTCAAATCACCAAGGAGATTCTCCTTTTGCTTATGCCCGAAAGCGGCGACGACATCCAGTTCTCCAAAGCCGGCATCATGGAAATCGCCAGCGCCTACGTGCTCAACAAGTGCGACCTGCCCGGCGCCGATGCCACCCACGGCAATCTCTTGAACACGGTGGGCGGGGATCGCCCGATCTGGCGGGTGAGTGCGCTCCACGACGAAGGGCTCGAGGCAGTGGCGGACTGGGTCGCGAACTGAACCGTCCGCAATGGGACATTTCGCTTGTCTTCAGGCCATCTGGCCTCTACAATGGAATCGACTCTGGCAAGAGGGGTTTCCGCGATGGGTAGATTTTCCACCCGACGCCTTCACGTCGCCGCCGCGTTATGCTTTTCGTTGTGCGTCACGTGCAGTCTTACTGCACAGGAACTCCGGATTTTTGAGGACCGTTTCGTTGCCTTGGCCGAAGCGCGCCAGTCGTGCCAGCCACTCGTGCTGCACTTCTACGACTCTCAAACACGCAGTTATGTCGGCGGTGGAGAATGGATCAGCCCGCAGGCGCGAATCCGTGTTTTTTACACGGCTCAACCTGAGCTGCGCGACAAGGCCTTGAAGAAAGCGGTTGTTTTGCTGCTGCCGATGTCCGAGTGGCGCGGCCCTGCGGCGGACTTGGGAGTGACCAGCAGCGAAGGACTCGCCAGCCTGTCGCCATACGAACTGACACAAGTTGACGCTGCCGGAAAATGGGGAGGGTTGATCTTCCGCTGAGGGCGACCGATGTTGCGGAGAACGTCTCCGGTGGAGACGTACAAGTATGTTGACGGCGTAGTCGAGAAGTTCAACGCTTACGTTGAGCAGGATATCTTGCCGAAATTATGCAGCCGAACACTGACCTTGCCCCAAATCACGACCGGGCTGCGGTACATCACGACCAGAGAGTTGCCGGAGCATGAGAAGGACGTGCTTGAGTTGCTGACGCTGCATCTCACCGGCAAAGAAGTGCTGCTCGTCTACGAGGACGCACTGCGGACGGCGGATTGGTATGACCTTGGCCCGGCTCGGCTGACCCGTATCTTGGCGTCGGCCATAATCAACAAACCGCACGAGCAGCGCGATCGACTGTACGAAAGAAGGATCACCGAGCTGGGCAGTCCGGCAGGCCTGACGATGCTGGATATGATCAAACCATATCAGAAACCGGCGTCCAAGAGACGATTGATCAACTTGATACGCAAGACGACCCGTATCAAACCGCCCGAGCCCGTCAAGACCTGGACGAATGCGACAGAAGGCGAGCTGTCGATCCTGAAAGCCAAGTGGGAGTCTCTCATCGACCCCGGCGGCGAGGTTCGAGCGGTGCTCGAACAGGCGGCCAAGATCCCGCCGACCCAGCCCAGTTCTGCACCGGACGGACTGAGTTCGGAGGCTCAGGAAGAACACTAGCGGCTTACATGGTGACACGGAGGACCCGGCTCATCTGGCCTCCGGCTATCGCACTCTTTCTTGGCCAATGCGCTCGCTCGGCGCACTGGCGGAGCGTCTCGAAATCCTCTAATATTCCCCCTCTGCGATCGTTCGCCGAACCACTCAATACCAGGAGTCTCGACCACTCATGCGGATTTTGACTGTCATCAAGCAAGTGCCCGATTCCAACGCGTCGATCAAGATCGGCGAGGACGGCCGATCGATCGAGACCGCCGGCCTGAAACTCGTGCTGAACCCGTTCGACGAGTTTGCCGTCGAGCAGGCGGTGCAGTTGCGCGAGAAGGACTTGCCAGTCGAGGAAATCGTTGCCCTGACGATCGGGGCGGGGAAATCGGGCGAGATTCTGCGGACGGCGCTCGCCATGGGCGCGGACCGCGGCATTCACTTGAACGACGACGCCTTCGTGAGCCACGACGAATTGTATCTGGCAGAGGTGATTTCGCTGGCCATCAAGCAGCAGCCGCAGCCGTTCGACTTGATCCTCATCGGCAAACAGGCCATCGACATGGACGCCGGCGAGATCGGCCCGGCGCTGGCGGAGTTTCTGGGCCTGCCGCACGTCGGAGCGATCGTCAGCCTCGAGGCGGAGGCGGACAAAATCGCCGCGCGGCGGCGCATCGAGGGCGCCGAAGAAGTCATGGAATGTCCCCTGCCCGTGCTGCTGACCTGCGAGAAGGGCCTGGTCGAGCCGCGCTACCCTTCATTGCCGAACCTGATGAAAGCGAAGAAGAAGCCCGTCGAGACGATCAGCAGCGGCGATTTGCAGGGCTTTGGTGAACTCGGCGGGCCTCGAAGCGAAGTGCTTTCGCTCACCCCGCCCGCCGCCCGCGGCGCCTGCCGGATGGTCGAGGGCGAACCGGCAGAGATGGCTAAGGAGTTGGTGCGATTGTTGCGCGAAGAAGCGAAAGTGATTTGAGAGTTTCGGAGTTTGAGAGTTTAGGAGTTAGGTGCTCTGATGAGCAAGATTCTTATTTTCGCAGAACAGCGCGGTGGGGAGTTGCATCCCGCCGTTCGTCAATTGTTGACCGCCGCCCGCGAGATTGACGGTGGGGCGGAGATTACCTTCTGTCTGGTCGGTGCAGGACTGACCACGCTGGCGAGTGAGCTGGGCAAGTACGGCGTGGCCGGCGTTGTCGCGGTCGATGATCCCAAGCTGGAACGGTACCGCCCGCAGCCGTACACCGGCGCGCTGGCGGCTGCAATCGACAAGGTGCAACCGAACCTCGTCTTGCTGCCGGCCACGTTTATGGGTCGCGATCTCGCGCCGCGTGTCGCGGCGCGCTGCAATGCGGCGCTCGCCACGGACTGCGTCGAAGCCAGACTCGACGGCGACGCTTTGATCGTCAAGCGACCGGCCTACATCGGCAAAGCGACGGCGGAATTGAAGCTGGCCGGCGATCGGCTGAAGGTCGTGTCGATTCGGCCGAATACCTTCGCCGCGGCCGACGCCGCGGCCGACGCTCAGGACGGCGCGTCGGCGAACATCGAGGCGCTCGATTTCACGCTTGACGCTTCCGACGAGAAGCTCATCAATCGTGAATTGGTCGGCACGACGAGCGGAGTTAAGGACGTCACTGAAGCGGACATCGTGGTCAGCGGCGGCCGATCGCTCAAGTCAGAGGAGAACTTCAAAATTATTTATGACCTCGCGAAAGTGCTTGACGCAGCGGTGGGCGCTTCTCGGGCAGCCTGCGACGCAGGCTACCAGCCGCACAGCCGCCAGGTCGGCCTGACCGGCAAGACCGTCACGCCGAAGCTCTACATGGCCTTCGGCATCGACGGCGCGATTCAGCATCTGGCCGGCATGCGCGGGAGCAAAGTCATCGTCGCCATCAACACCAAGAAGGAAGCCCCTATCTTCAACGTAGCGACGTACGGCTGCGTGGCCGATTTGTTCGTCATGGCGCCGTTGTTGGTGGAAGAGTTTAAGAAAGTACTAGCGAAGTGAGGCACGGCAAGCATCCAAAGAGCCGCGGGCTTCAGCCCGCGCGATTCACCGTGTAGCTAAGCGTTTTCAGAAAGTGCGAGATGGCGCAGGCTGAAGCCTGCGGCTCCTTGAGCCTCGTACAGCCCGCAATGTCCCCAATTGCAATGACAATTTTGCTCGTCGCCGGCTGGGGCCTGTTCGCGTGGTCTGCTCGGCGGCGGTGGAAGCTGATGATGATCGGGCGGCCGGAAGGGCGCGGCGATCACGTCGGGCAGCGCGTCAAGCTGGCCCTGCGCTTCGCGATCGGTCAGGCGCGCATGCCGCGCTATCAATTCTCCGGGCTGGCCCATGTGCTGGTGTTCAGTGGATTTATTGTGTTGTTGTTGCGTTCGCTGATCCTGTGGGGCCGGGGCTACAGCGAGGATTTCAACTTCTGGCTTTTTGCGCCGACGCAGACGCTGGGCATGATCTATGCCGTGTTGAAAGACACGTTCGTGCTGCTGGTGCTCCTCGGCACGTGCATTTTCTTTTATTACCGTCTTGTCAAAAGGCTCCCGCGGCTGACGCTCAACCTGGACGGCGTGATCATCCTGGGGATCATCTTCATGATGATGCTGGCCGACGTGCTCTACGACACGGCCTACATGGCCCAGGCGGACCACCAGGCCTACAAGATCGAGTACGCCGGATACATATTGCACGGCGCGCTCACCGGCTTGTCTTCCGGAACGCTGAGCGTGCTCGAACACCTCGGCTTCTGGACGCACACTTCGCTGGTTTTGATTTTCATGAACATCCTGCCGTACTCCAAGCATTTTCACATCATCACGGCAGTGCCGAACGTCTTCGCCGCGGACCTCACGCCGCGCGGGCGGCTGGTGCCGATCGAGGATATGGAAGGCAAGATCGAGCGCGAAGAAACACTGGGCGTAGCCGCGATTCAGGATTTGAGTTGGAAGGGCATTCTCGATCTGTACACCTGCACCGAGTGCGGCCGATGCAGCGACGTATGTCCCGCCACAAAGACCGGCAAGTTGCTCTCGCCCAAACACCTGGCTGTCGATTTGCGCGACCACTTGTACGCCCGCCAGAACGAAGTGATGAATATCAAAGCCCCGAGCGCCAGCGACGGGTCCTTGAACAGCGTTCCGCTTGTTTCGATGGACCTCATCAAACCGGAAGTCCTGTGGGCATGCACCACGTGCCGGGCCTGCGAAGAAGAATGCCCGGTGTTCATCACTTTCGTGGACAAGATCGTGGACCTGCGCCGCAATCTAGTGATGGAACGGGCGGAGTTTCCCGACGAGTTGCAGAACGCCTTTCGCGGTCTGGAGACCAGCGGCAATCCATGGAACTACCCCGCCGACGATCGGCTGAAGTGGACCGAGGGTCTGGACATTCCATTGATCTCGGATCATCCCGATGCCGAGGTGCTGTTCTGGGTCGGCTGTGCAGGGGCATTCGATGCCCGGGCGCAGAAGGTCACCATCGCGACGGCCAAGCTGCTCAAACACGCCGGCGTGAACTTCGCCATACTCGGCCTGGAAGAAACCTGCACCGGCGATCCCGCTCGGCGGGCGGGGAATGAGTTTCTGTTCCAAACGATGGCGGAGCAGAACTGCGAGACGTTCAAGGGCCATAACATCAAGAGGATCATCACTGCCTGCCCGCACTGCTTCAACACGTTGAAGAACGAGTATCCGGATTTCGGCGGAAAGTTCGAGGTCATCCACCACACGGATTTCCTGCTCGATTTGGTCCGCCGGGGCAAGCTCAAGCCGCAGAAGGAAGTCGCCGCCACGGTGGCCTATCATGACTCGTGTTATCTGGGCCGGTATAATGACATCTACGATTCGCCGCGCGAGATTCTGCGCTCAATTCCCGGCGTGACCGTGGTCGAGCCGGAGGACACGCGCGATCGCGGCATGTGCTGCGGCGCCGGCGGAGCGCAAATGTTCAAGGAAGAGGAAGAAGGCGACGAGCGCGTCAACGCCGTACGCACCGGGCAATTGCTGAAGGCGCTCGACATCGTGGACAACGAATCACAAACCACGAATCACGCCGTAGCCAGTGCCTGCCCATTCTGCATGCGTATGTTGAGCGACGGCATTGCGGACAAGCAGCGCGAAGACGTGCGGCAACTGGATGTTGCGGAAGTATTGTGTGAATCGGTATTGGGAAAAGAACTAACCGCAGAGACCGCAGAGAGCGCAGAGAATCAATAAATGAATTTTCTCTGCGTTCTCTGTGCTCTCTGCGGTTAATCCGGCTTTGGAGCGATTGATGGCGACTTTGGCATCGAAACTGGCGAATTGGACATTGGCACAGAGCTACGAGAAACTCCCGGCGGAGACGGTTCACGAAGTCAAGCGGCGGGTGCTTGATTCGATCGGCTGCGCGCTGGGCGCCTATCACAGCCCACCGGGCAAGATCGCCCGGGCCAAGGCCATGTCGATCAACGATACGCACGCCGGCACGGTATTGGGCACCAAACACAGCACGTCGCCCGAGTTGGCGACGTTTGCCAACGGCGCGATGGTGCGCTACCTCGACTTCAACGACACTTACCTGAGCCTCGAGCCGGCTCACCCATCGGACAACATTCCCGCCGCCTGGGCGGTGACCGAAGTGACCGGCAAGACGGGCAAGGACCTCATCACGGCTTCGGTGGTCGGCTATGAGATTCAATGCCGCCTGTGCGACGCCGCCAGTCTGCGCAAGCACGGCTGGGATCATGTGTACTATGGCGCCTTGAGTACCGCGCTGCTGTCGGGTTGGCTTTGGGGACTCGATGCGGAGCAATTGGAACATGCGCTCGGTTTGGCAGGCGTGTGCAACATTCCTACGCGGCAGACGCGCACGGGGCAGATTTCGATGTGGAAGGCATGTGCGTTTTCCAATGCGGGGCGCAACGGCGTGTTCGCTGCCGATCTCGCTCGTCGCGGCATGACCGGGCCGAACGAGATCTTTGAAGGGCCGAAGGGCATTTTTAATATGCTGGTTGACGGTCCGTTTGAACCCAAGTTGGCGAACACACCCGCTCGTGCGGTTGACCCCCGGCATGCCGGGGGCTATATGGGTGAGCCGGTGAACATTGATTACGACGGGTACATGATCGACAAGACTTATATCAAGTTTTGGCCGGCGGAGTATCATTCGCAGTCGGCCATCGACGCGGCGCTGCAACTGCGGAAGGAAATCAACGGTCGGGAGATCAAGTCGATCGAAATCGGCAGCTTCGAGGCGGCGGTGAGCATCATCGGCAGCGAGCCGGAGAAATGGCGCCCGACCAGCCGCGAGACGGCTGACCACTCGATGGGCTATTGCGTGGCGTGTGCTCTGATCGACGGCGACGTGACCCGCGAGAGCTTCACGGATGAGAAAATCCGAGACGAAAAATACCTCTCTTTGCTCGACAAGACTAAGATATATGAAGAAGACGAATTGAACGCCGGATACCCCAAGGGCATTCCGAACCATTTGAAGATCGAGTTGGCCGACGGCACCAAGCTGGACAAGCGCGTCGATTTCCCCCGAGGCCACGCCGGCAACCCCATGACGGACGACGAAGTTGTCGATAAGTTTATGCGCAATGCTGCGGGCGTCGTCTCGGACGAGACGGCCAAGAAAATCATCGACCTGAGCTGGCGACTGGACGAGCTTGACAGCATCACGCCGCTGCTGTCGTTCGAGGTTCTGGGCAAGTAGAATCTCAGCGGCAGTGTAGACGATCCGTGGTCCCGTAGAGACCACATGATAATGGCCCAGCCCTTCAGGGCTGGGACGATGGGCATACGAAAGAACATCGAGTCCCGTAGGGACGACTGAACGAATCCGCGAGAAGCAACTCCAATTCCTCAGCCGTCCCTACGGGACTAAAGTTGTCAGGCGTCTTTGGTACCCAGCGATAAATCGCTGGGCTATTTTCGATTGTCCCTCCGGGACAGGAAGAAGCGAGATTAGGCAGACCCGCCGATTTCGCAGGCACTCGGGAATTGGCATCGTGTACGTTCGCAACGAGAAACGCACTGCGCAGCTTCGAGCAGCCATCAAAAAGGGGCCGGTTGCTTTGCCCGGCGCGATCAATGCGCTGACGGGCAAGGCTGTCGAGCAGGCCGGCTTTGAAGGTATCTATCTGTCGGGCGCGGTGCTGGCCAATAGCGTTGGAGGCGTGCCGGATATTGGCCTGATGACGCTCAGCGAGGCCCAACAGCACGCGGCTTCGGTGGCCAACGTGACTACGATCCCGATTGTCATGGATGCGGATACCGGCTTCGGGGCCAGCCCGGAATGCGTGGCCCGGACGGTCTATGAACTGGAAAACGCCGGCGTCAGCGGCATCCATTTGGAGGATCAAGAGTTTCCCAAGCGCTGCGGGCATCTGGCAGGCAAGACGCTGGTGCCGGTCGAGGAATTCTGTGAAAAGCTTCAGGCCGCCAAGCAAGCCAAGGGCGATCCGGACTTTCTGCTCATCGCCCGCACCGATGCCCGAGGCGTCAGCGGCTATGACGACGCGGTGGAGCGTGCCCACCAGTACCTCGCCGCCGGTGCCGATGCCATTTTCCCGGAGGCCCTGCAAGGCCGAGAGGAGTTCGCCCGCTTTGCCCAAGACGTTCCGGCGATTCTACTTGCGAACATGACCGAATTCGGAAAGACCCCCTTTCTGACGGTTTCTGAATTCGGCGAAATGGGTTATGATATAGTCATCTTTCCCGTCACCCTGCAACGGGTGCTGATGCACTCGGCGATCGAGGTGCTCAAGGAAATCAAGAGCAGCGGGACGCAAAAGGCGTTTGTCGATCGGATGCAAACGCGGCAAGAGTTGTACGACATGCTCGGTTATGAAGTGCCTGCGCCGACACACGACGCAGCCGCCGAAGGAGATGTAGAATGAGTGATGCGATTTACAAACCAGGTTTAGAAGGTGTCATCGCGGGCGAAACGGCCATCGGCAGCGTTCAGCAGGACGGCCTGTACTACCGCGGATACAACGTCAAAGACCTGGCAGACCATGCTCATTTCGGTGAAACGATCTACCTGCTGCTCAAAGGTGAGTTGCCCAACAGCGCCCAATTGAAGGAAGTTCGTGACAAGCTCGATCAATATCGCCCGCTGTCGAAGGCGGTCGTGGACATGCTGCGGTCGATTCCGAAGCAGGTC
>JACZTW010000336.1 GCA_022573485.1 Planctomycetota bacterium | reverse complement strand
ACCCGATGGACAATAAAGAGTTGCTGGGCCGTCTGGAGAAGTACCTCACCGCAAGTGGCGGCAAGTGGGAGTACAAGCCCAGCAGCACTCTGTTGATAACCGTCTTGATAAACCTGCTGCCCTGGGTAGTGCTGGTGGCGCTGTTTTGGTTCCTGATTCTTCGCCCGATGCGGGCCGGGGGCGGTGCCGCCGGCATGTTGGGCAACTTCGGCCGCTCGCGCCATCGCCTGGCCAGCAAAGAGCACACCAACATCACGTTCGATGACGTGGCCGGCATCGACGAAGCCAAGGAAGAAGTCGCCGAGATCATCGAGTTTCTGAGCAACCCGCGCAAGTTCCAGCGCATCGGAGGCAGAATTCCGCGCGGCATCCTGCTCATCGGGCAGCCGGGCTGCGGCAAGACACTGCTGGCAAAGGCCATCGCCGGCGAAGCCGATGTGCCCTTTTATTCGATCAGCGGCAGCGATTTCGTCGAGATGTTCGTCGGCGTGGGCGCCTCGCGGGTCCGCGACTTGTTCAAGTCCGCGAAGGAAAACTCGCCCTGCATCATCTTCCTGGACGAGATCGACGCTGTTGGGCGTCGGCGTGGGGCGGGCTTCAGCGCGGGCGGCCATGACGAGCGCGAGCAGACGCTGAATGCGATCCTCGTCGAGATGGACGGTTTTGAGACCAATGACCAAGTCATCGTCATCGCAGCCACCAACCGCGCGGACGTGCTGGATCCAGCCCTGGTCCGCCCCGGCCGATTTGATCGGCAGGTGGACGTTCCCGCGCCCG
This sequence comes from Planctomycetota bacterium, assembly GCA_022573485.1. Taxonomy (GTDB): domain Bacteria; phylum Planctomycetota; class Phycisphaerae; order UBA1845; family CAIVHJ01; genus JACZTW01. The sequence continues at coordinate 1,924 of JACZTW010000336.1, read as the reverse complement.
ACGTCAAAGGCCGCTTCGAGATTCTGAAGGTTCACGCCCATAAAGTGAAGCTCGGCCCCGATGTGGACTTGCAGCGAACGGCCCGGGCCACGCCGGGCTTCAGCGGGGCCGACCTGGCCGCGGTGATCAACGAATCTGCACTGATTGCCACAATGGAAAACAAGGATTTCATCGAGATGGAAGATCTCGAGGAAGCCCGCGACAAGGTCCGCTGGGGCCGGGCCCGCAAGAGTCGCGTCATCGACGAGGAAGACCGCCTGGCCACGGCCTATCACGAGGCCGGCCACGCCGTGGTTCAATTGCTGCTGGCCAAGCATTCAGACCCGCTGCACAAAGTCAGCATTCTGCCCCGGGGGCAGTCCCTCGGCGCCACTTACTCGCTGCCTGAAAAAGACCGTTTGACCCACAGCCGCAACTGGATGATGGCCCAACTGCGCATCTCGTGCGCCGGCCGGATCGCCGAGGAAATGTTCCGCAACGATGTCAACTCCGGCGTGGCCGGCGATATTCGCCAGGCTACTCAGATCGCCCGCACCATGGTGGCAGAGTTCGGCATGAACGCCGATCTCGGTTTCGTCTACTACGGCGAGGATGAACGCGACCAGTTCTTCGGTCTGCCCGCGGGACGAAACTACTCTGAAGAGACCGCGCGCAAGATTGATACCGAAGTCAAGAAACTCATGGACGAAGCCTACGCCGACGCCACACGCATGTTGCAGAAGGAAAACAAGGACAAGCTCGAGCGCGTGGCCAAGGCTCTTTTGAAATATGAAACGCTCGACGGCGACGAAGTCATCGCCATCATGCGTGGCGAGGAGCTCCGCAAGTCCACCATCGGCGAGCTGCTGGATGAAGCCGGCGGCAAACCCGCCGCCCCACAGGCCCAGGCCCAACAGCCGGAGCCGCAGACCCCCGAAGCGCCGCTCGGGCCAGATGCCATGCCCCAACCCAGCTAGCCTGCGTTCGCCTTCGTCTCTCGCTCGGCACCGCGCTACTATATTTGAGGCAACCCACGTATCCGTCCGCTGCCTGACTGGGGCAGTCATTCTCCTGAAAAACCGCCAGACGGTAGATAACCTCTTTGTTCAGAGAATCTTAGAGATTACCGAATCCACGACATGCCCGTGAATACCGTTGGCTAGGTGGGTAATTTAGGGCGATCTGAGGTTTGTTGATCTTCCGAGGCGGGGTGTCCCTGCGGCTTTCCGGATGTCCCGGAATCGTCGTAACAAAATGTATCTCAAAAGCTTGCAGCCGCCGGAGTTCTATTGTAATCTGAGGACAGTGGCGTGCAGGTCTCCTTCACGGTGCTTTCCGGACGGGAAAAGCTATCTCGTTTAGCCCATCGGTGAAAATCGGTGGGCCTTTTTTTTGACAGCTTGTTGATCGACGCTTCGCCTTGCAACCAAGCACTATCGGACGTTGCCAACAGGCGCCTCAATCGAGCATCCGTTCGTCGCAACCCGGTGATTGTCGCTGGAGGCAGGCGCGATTGGATTCTGGATCGCGCTTTGAACTGCCCACTCCGCCATTGCACCATGCGATTGGTTTTCCCACTTTAGCTAACGCATTGCTCTCTGACTTGGACTTGACAAGGGAAAAGCACGCCTCAGAACGAACTGCGACGTGCCCGGGACGGACTGACCCCACGGGGACTCGAACCCCGGTCTTCAGGATGAGAACCTGATATCCTAGGCCACTGGACGATGGGGCCATGAGTGATTTCCGGGCGGGCATCTTAGCATTTCGGACACCGCCGGGCAAATCATGCTCGGTCCTCGACCGATCGGCTTCTGCGAACTGGCCGCACCGAGCGACTCACCGCACGCCCTCAGACCGTCGGCCGAGCGTATTTGATCAGGTTCGTGACGACGGCGTATTCATCTCGTCCGAGGCGGGCGACGGGGCGGAGCTTGGCAGCGTC
>JACZTW010000118.1 GCA_022573485.1 Planctomycetota bacterium | reverse complement strand
CGGACGGACACAGATCGAAGTCAATTGGAACGTTTGAATGGCTCACGGCGACTGCACCATGTCGGCAGCGGGCATGCCCATCGCTTCGCTGAGCATCTGCAAGCGACGATGCCCGAGAATGGCCGCACCCAAAGCGGCGACGAACTGCACGGTGCCCGGCTCGGGCACGTTGACCTCGCTCTGCAACTGCTCGCGAACCGCGATGGCCATTGTCTCGAAGCGCAGGATTCCGCCGACCAACGTATACTCGGGCTCGGCCTTGACACGTTTCATGAGTTGAACCGAGCGTTCCGTCAGCGACTCGATCGCCCCGCGCATGATGTCGGAAGGCGGTGTGCCCAGCGACAAGTGATTGATGACTTCGGATTCGGCAAACACGGCGCACACCCCGGAGATGGTCACCGGCTCCTTGGACGTCTTCATGAGCGGCTCGATCTCCTCCGTGCTGAAGCCCATGTAATGGGCCGTCTTTTCGAGAAACGCACCCGTCCCCGCGGCGCACTTGTCGTTCAGGCGGAAAGACAGCACCTTGCGATTCTCGTCCAATCGGCTGGCCTTCATGGTTTGGCCGCCGACGTCGAGCACCGTGCGCGTGCCGGGAAAGAGGAATCCCGCACCGCGTGCGCTGGCCGTCAGGTCGGTAACGTGGATGTCCTTGAAATCGACTTGGTGCCGCCCGATACCGGTGGCAATGACGTAGTCGATGTCATCTTCACCCAAACCGGCAGCAGACAGAGCGCAGTGGTATACCGTCCGCGAGACCTCCGTGAGCTTGAAGCCCGTAGGCCGGAGATCGCGGCCGAGGATTTCCCGGTCCCCGTCCATGATGATCGCCTTGGTGTACGTCGAGCCGACATCGATCCCGGCAGTGATATTCATGCTTTCTCCTCCACGGCGTCCCGCGGGCATCTGCTGGACACGATGCGATCCAGGGCAAAGAGCGCCGCACCCAATGCACCGATGTAGTGAGATTCATCGCTGACGTTCAGTTTGTGTTCGAGCTTTTCCTCCAGCGCCTTGATCATGGCGATGTTGCGGGTCACTCCGCCGGTAAACGTGACTTCGTCCACGACGCCGACGCGCCGAAGAAGCCCCGCCGAGCGAGATGCAATGGATTGATGCACGCCCCATAGGATGTCTTCGATCTTCTTGCCTTTTCCGAGCCACGAGAGCACTTCCGACTCGGCAAAAACGGTACACGTCGTACTGATTCGAACCGCTTTAGTGAATTGAAGCGCCGTTGAGCCGAGGTCGTCGAGCGGGATGTCCAGCGCCTCGGCGGCGGCGCCCAGAAAGCGTCCCGTGCCGGCGGCACACTTGTCGTTCATGCAAAAGTCTTCAATCTCGCCGGCGGCGTTGACACGAATCGCCTTGGTGTCCTGCCCGCCCATGTCGACTACGGTTCGCGTGCCGGGGAACATATGCACCGCGCCGCGTCCGTGGCAACTGATTTCGGTAATCTGGGCATTGCCGAACGTCACGCGATAGCGGCCGTAACCTGTGCCGATGATGTACTCGACCTCGACCTCGCGGACGCCGGAGTCTTTGAGGGCCTCCTCGTAAGCGTTCTCTGCCGCATGAAGGACGTTCGCGCCCGTATCGATCAGCGACCGGCCGACGATGTCCCTGGCCTCGTTGATGATCACTGCCTTGGTCTGCGTTGACCCAACGTCGACACCCGCTGCATAAGCCATATATCCACCTTCACGAGTCTATCGTTGCCTGCTGGCGGCGCGTCGCCAGGCCTTCAAAGAAGGCGTCGATTCGATTCTTCATTTGTGCTTCCGAAACCACGCGGCGATCCATCATGTCGGACTCAATGAACAGACTGGGGACGTTCCGTTTGGTCGCCAGGTAACGCCGGCTGTCCGCCAGCCCGGTCGATACGGTGCGGCAACTCTTGATGGGGTGATAAATGATGCCATCCACATGGTACTCATCGATCATATCGGCGAGGACCCGGTCCTGGTAAAACATGCTGTCCATCGCATCACGGACGCTGAGCAGTACGCCCTCCGCGAGGCTCTCGATCGGATGAGCGAGGTCATACTCGAAGCCGCGGTTGGCTCCGCCCGACGCAAACCACAGATACGTCGAGTTGATAAACGTGCCGCCCCACTCGGTGAACATCTCGTTGAATCTGCGAAAGATCGGATAACAGGGCACGCCCACAAAGAGCAAGCGGTAACGCTCCTCGGTCAACGTGCCGATTCCGTGGGCCGCCTTGTATTCCATTTCCTCGACGAGCTGCTTGAAGTACTCACTGCCCTCGCGGGTGCCGCGGAAGCAGTTGGCCACGCCGAGGTAGATCGTGCCGTCCGTCAGCGCATTGAAGAGCGATGGGCGACTCTTGTTGAGCTCGAGAACGCGCTTCCAGCTCACGCTGATGTCGTTCGCGTAACCGAGTACTTTCCGCAGTTTGTCGATGTCGAATTTCTTTTGCGTGACTTGTTCGCATACCGTGATGAGTTCCCGGAGTTGGACTTCGACATAGCGGCGGTCGTTCTCGAAATCGCCGTCGCCCCGCCAGGTCTGGCCGTCGGCCTCGCGCGTGCCCGGAATGTCGATCGTGACGATCGGCACCTTATACATGCGTTCCCAAATCTCGGCCCATTTGATATAGGTGTTACACGCGTTGGTCAGAACGGCAATACTCGGCTTGGGAATCTTGCCCATGGGATGTTCGCCGCCCCGCAATTGCGTAGCGACGTCGGCCTTCACATAACCGCAAATGTCCGGAGAATAGCCGTAGTCTTCAGCTTCGGAGAGGTACTCGTGCGCCACGCGGCGGACCGCCGTTTGCAGCGAATTGATCTCGGGGAACACGACGGGAAAGTCGAACGTCTTGAGAATCTCGTTGAGACTACCCATGACGAAAACATACGCCGTCTGGCCGCCCTCTTCCGCCGTTTTGGTGAGCGCTGCGTACCACTCGCGAAAGAGCTGCGCGCCGTCGCGACTGCCCCGCCCCACCAAATCGTCAACCTTGAACGTCGAATCCATAGTTCGGCCCTTCGAATATTACGCAAACAGCAGATTTTCCAGGAACGTCTCGATTTGCAGCTCGAGATGCTCGAACGAAGTCATGTTTTCTTCAAACTCGCTGACAAAGTACGGAATGCCCTTCTCGTCCAAAGCATTCGTGTAGGCCACTTGCTCCTCCAGGCCCGGCTCGCACATCTTGGCAGCGGCCACGATCACGGCATCGGCCTGAGCGTGTTCGATGCGCTTCAGCAGCATTTCTTCTTTGGGCTTGCGCAGGTCGTGCTGGACGGGGCTGTAGGAAGAGTTATCAATGTAGGCCTCCGCGAGATTCCTGATGGGATCCCCGCCCACGGGGACGTCGTCGAGGATCCAGCGCAGGCCGATCAAGAGATCATCATCGACGATGTAGCACGTACGCCCCAGCACACGCAAGAGGTCCAGCGGCGGTTGCTCACAAAACCCGCCCTCGAACACAACGCGCATACGGTCCTCCCTCTTGGTGGTACGCGCCCGCAGTTGCGGAAGCACCGTCCGCAACAAATCATTGTGTTCTTCGCGCGGGATCATGCCGCCGACCGAGACCAGACAATAGGCCTCGTCGGCGGTGACCAACCACGGCGTGGTTCGCTTGATGTCGTACAGATCGCGCATGAGCTTGCGGTTTTCATTGAACACTGCCATTGATGCCCGCACGTCCTCGTCAGTGATCTTTCGTCCGGCGACTTCTTCGACCGTGCGTTTCAATCGGTTGTATTCATCACAAAGAAACGTGACGCTGTGTGACGAGTTCGGATTCTGGGGCAGGTAGAGAATCTGGCAGGAATAATCGAAGTTTCGCCCCCAGATCGCCGCGAGGTTTCGCGCGGCATCGCAGATCGGCAGCGAAATGAACATGTCCAGCTCGAGTCGCTTGTTCAGTACCATGTCCAGCGACGTCTTGAGAATCGAGCACAGGTAGGATCCGAAATGCGAGTCGGCTTTGGTCGGCTCCTCGGACGCCCCGCGTATCTTCACGGGCAGCATCCCGGCTGCATGGACGATTTCCTCCGGGAAGTAGACTTGAAAATGGCCTGCGACTTTGCCGCCGTCCGCACGCCAACGCTTGACCGTCGGGTACTCGGGATCTTCGACCAGCTCCTGACAGGCCAGAAGCACCTCGTCGAGACTTTGATCGCGCCATTCGTCGAAAACGCGGGTACGCATCATTTCCCTTTCTGCGAGGCTGACACTTCGTCGTCCGTGCCGGCCTCTGCCATGCCGTTTTCAGCCGGATAGCTCCAGCCGGGCAGCACAGTATCAACGCACGAGTAGCTCATGGGCGGAACCTTGGCACTGCGATCCAGCAGCCGCAGGAGTCCGGTATTGATGAACGGGTTCTTTTGCGGGTTGAACACTTCGCCGGTCTCCCGAGCGAGGGCTTCATCGTCGGCCCCGCGTGCCAGTTCCTTCTTGAACAGCGCCCGCGAATACGGCGCGTCTTTGGCCATGCCGCGGGCACGCTCGTAGCCGTGCCGCAGCGCGCTCAACTCGGTGTCAAACACGCCGTTGCTCAATCCGACTTGAAACGCCCGATCCGCCGTCAGGCCCTGGTCGAAGATCTCGAAGATCACCGAATCACCCATGCCCAGACGCTTCAGTTCGCCGACCGCCCCAAAACCCGGCAGGATTGCGAAATCCAGTTCCGGCTGATTGTACGTATTCTTTTGTTCCCAATTCGTCTCTCGCTCCACTGCATCGAAAACAAACCCCGTCACGCGCATGTCGTAGCGCAAGTCCAGAAAGTACGTGAACTCCGCGCCGCCGCCCCACTTCTCGCCGAACACGCCGATGGTGGCCACCGGCGAACTCTGCATCAGGCGAAACAGCCCGACGCCGTTCCGGCTCGATGCCGCTGCCTCTTCTTCACTGAGCGGAACATAACCCTTCTCCCGCTCGAACCACCCGCGGTTGAACTCCCGAGCGTCGGCGCCCAGCATGCGCATTTCCGCGCCGGCTGCGGTGAACATCACCGCGCCGCAGCGCCCTTCCCTGTGCAGCTTGAGCACGCGATGAAACGCGTGGTTGAGTTGATCGATGCCGGCTTTGTTGAAGACATTGCCGCGCAGCGGGCTGTTGAAAACGATGCCCGCCACACGATCCCGCTCTGAGGGCTCGTAGAATTTCAAATCGAGGTAGCTGCCGCGATAGGTGCCCGTTTCGAGATCGAGTTCTGCAACCGGCGTGCCGTTGAACTTGCCGTACCCGAGCAATCGATGGATATTCCGTTCTTTCAGCTCGTGCAGCAGGCAGGGCTTACCCTTTCGCGGTCCACACAAGCCGTCGACATCCAGCATCTCCACCATGAATTGATCGTCGGCATTTTCTTCGCTTGCTCGTCGAATGAGGTCAAATACGCCGTCAATAGTCAAATCATCAATCAGCGCGTCGATCAGCTCCATCAGGCCGACTTTGAATCGCAGGCCGGCGCGCGTCGCGATGTTGATTTGCCCCGGCGTGGCATAACCGTCTTGAATCATGTCCAGTGCGTACAGGCAAATCGGCAGGACATATCGCCGAAACGCCCTGCCGCCGGCGTCGTCAGCACGGGCCACCAACAGCAGTGACTCTGCGCTCTTGATCTTGCCGGCTTGGCGGTCGCGGTCGGCAGCCTCGAAATACGACCCGAACTCCCGGCGCGAGATTTCCTCGATCGCAACATAATCGCCTGTTGACGCATCGAATACCTTCTCTGCTTTCGGCCGGCCGGTCTCGCTCCAGGCGTAGAATCCCTTCCGAGCGGGCGCATTCACGCCGCTGTAACCGTCCTTCTCCAGCTTGGCGATCCAGTCGGGATAGAACTTGCCGTCGCGGTTGTACAGGCTCCGAAGACGGTCGTCCTGCGGCAGGGCTTGGCCCAGATGCCGCGATGATTCCGTGTACGGCATATGCCCAGTCTGATCGAGTATGGAGAATGGGTTGGCGGTAAAGAGATCCCACAGCCCGCCGAGTTGCACGATGTCGCGACCACTTCGGACATCCCACGAAATGATGGCCCCCATGGCCTGGAAGATTGGATCCGTCAAGTACCCGTGGTGATCCACGGGTAGTGCGATCACCGTCTTTTCGAGGATTTGGTCGGCAAACACAACGCCGAGAGAGAACGTCTCTTCAGAGGCATAACTGCCCTTCATTACGTCAATCAGCCGATTGGCCTCGAATGGAAAGTATCCGTGAACAGTCAGGAACTTCTCGCGCAGCGCCTCGGACTTGAACAGCACCGCCAATTCCGCCGTGGTGTGCGAAGACGTGTTCGAGAAAACAGCCGCCAGACTGTCCGCTTCAAAGTTCGCTTCGATGGTCGCGAAGATCTTGGCTTTGATGTCGGCCCGCTCGGTAGCGACCTCCCAAATAATGTCTGCCCCTTTGAGTTCGCTGTAATCCCGCGTATAGCGGGTCCGGCCAGTCAGCGCCTCGGCGTCTTCGGCGCGCATCTGAGACTTCTCGACTTGCTTTTTCCACATGCCGTCCAGTCTGCTCTTGGCACGATCCAGGGCAGCCTGATCGACATCCAGGAGAAGGACTTCGTAATCAGTTTTCTTCAGCAGGTCGATGGCGATCCCCTGCCCCATCGTCCCCGCGCCAATGATCGCCACACGCCGAATCTCATTGATCCGCCGCACTGCCGCTTCAATTGACTTGTCGCCGAAGGCAAATGCCTGTTTCATATCTCAATACCTCTGCACAGCAATCTACGATTCGCACGCGACTTGTTTCTTCGATTCATGAGTAACCTCGATTACGTCGGAGGAGAGTTCGGGCTCGAACAGGACGTCGATTTTCTTTTTGTAGATGTCGATGACCGTCTTTCGAACGATCTTACCCGACGGCGTCAATTCGCCGCGTTCCATCGACGGATCACGGTCAGCGAACACCACGCGCCGAATGCGCTGGTACTTGACTTTGATTTGTTCGTTGATCCGCTCGACTTCGGAGGCGTACAAATCGCGCACTTCCGGCGTCTTGGTGCAATTCTCGCTCGGCAGACCTCGCTGTGCGACCCACTCGCTCAATCGATTGAAATCCAGGTACAACAGCGCCCCGACAAAACCCTCGCCGCTGCCGAGCACCAGCGCCTGGCTGATGTAAGGCGACTCGCCGCACAGCAGGTTCTCGAGGCGCAGCGGGTGAACCTTCTCGCCGTTGGTCAGCTTGAACGTGCGGTCCTTTCTGCCGAGGATGCGCAGCCCGTCGGGCGTGATTTCGCCGAGGTCGCCCGTGCGGAACCAGCCCTCTTCAGTGATCACGTGCGACGTTGCTTCTTCATCATCCAGATACCCAAGCATGACGTTTGGACCCTTGACGAGTATCTCCTGGTTGGTATCGATCCGAATCTTGACGCCCGGAATCGGCGCGCCGACGTATCCGCTCTGCCAGGAGCTACCCGCCGTCGTGCAAGTCACGCACGGCGAAGTCTCGGTCAGGCCCCAGCCCTCCAGCACGGGAATCTCGTGTCTGCGATAGACCGCTTCGATCTTGGCGGGCAGCGGTGCTCCGGCGGTGAACACAAATCGCAAGCGGCCGCCCACGCGTGGGCCGCCCAGAATCGTTCGTTCGACTTCGGGATGTTCGCGGCAGTGGTTGAGCACTGCTTCGTGAATGCGCGGCACGCTGAAGAACAGCGTCGGTTTGAAGGCCAGCCAGTTCTCGATCAGGCGGTCGATGCTCCGTCCGCGAGAGTCGTCCAGGCACAGCTCGCAACCGGCATGCAGCGTCATGAAACGCTCGAACAGCCCGCCGAAGCTGTGGTGCCAGGGCAGATAACTCATAAACACATCGTTTTCTGTGATGTCCCAAATGAGTGAAAGCGCCTGTTGCTGAGAAATCAGATTGCGGTTGCACAGCTTGACGCCCTTGGGCGGTCCGGTGGTTCCCGAGGTATACATGACCATGCAGAGGTCGTCCGGCTGGACCTCAGCGATGCGGTTGTCCAACTCCTTTTCGCTCGCGCCGCCCTCTGCCGTCAGCAGGCTGAAGTCCAGTGCGCCCCATTGCTTCGAGCTGGCCTGGAAATCCATGCAATAGTAGCGCTGAATCGAGTGGAACTTCTCAGATTGGATCTTTTCAAGTTGGTGGTCGCCCGAGACAACGACGAATTTCGGTCTGGCATGTTCGAGCACATAGGCGGCCTGTGGCGCGGGATACCCGGCAAAAATCGGTACCGTTACGGCGCCGATGGACATACACGCCAGCTCGAACATGAACATCTCGGGCCGATTCTCGGACATCATGCAGATGCGGTCACCCGGGCGGACGCCGAGCTCGATCAAGTGACGGGCGATCTGGAATGAGCGGCCGGCGAACTGATTCCATGTGATCGATCTTTCCTGATCCCCTTCTCGATAGCGGATGTAGACGTGATCACCGCGCATGGCAGCACGTTCGCGCAACAACACTGCGAAAGAGGGTGCGTACTCGCCTAGCGGTAGCGAATGCGTGTGTTCATCGCCGACCCGCTGGATGCCGATCTGTTTGTCGAGCCCTCCGGGCGTCGTTTGGCAGTACGCCAGACAGGAATCACGCAGCAGATCACGTGTCAGGCCGAACCGTTCTTCGGGACTCTTGCGCTCGAACTCGCCGTCTATCGGATCGACGCCCGCACGACGACGCACGAGGTACGAAGCCACGAAGTAGACGATGTTCGTCGCCAGCTCCTTGATGTGCGAACAGCCCACGCTGCCACCGACTCGATGCGTGATTTCGTTCATCACACCTCGCTCGATCCGCAGACCGACCAGTCGATCCGCCACCGCCTCTACCTCGCGGCACACTGGAAACGGCACGCGGACCATCGACAGCTTGCTACGCGTGATTTGCTCGTCAGGCAGATGGACGTTCATTTCCAGCTTGATGAGGTGTTCGTTGTCCAGCATGGTCCCGACCAGAACCATGTCATCCGGGCCGGCTTCGAATGCCTCGATCGAGATGTTGCGTTGTGCGGTCAGTTTCATGGTCTGAGTCCTCGTGCTTTGGCCGTTGGAACCGTGATCGCGGTGTCGAATCGCCCGAGCCATCGATTGCTGGACCTGGAGCTTGAGCTTCTTGAACATGGCCTCTTCGTCGGTCAGGCCCGCCTTGGCGGCGTAACCGGCGAGCGGCGTCAGGATCCATTCTTCATTGGAAAACAAGCTCACCGTATTGAGCCCCGCGCCCAGCGCATCGCGAAACGTCTTGAGCGAACTGGTCACATGCCCGGCGAATTTCAAGATGGTCGCGTGGTGGTCGGCCCATACTTCGTCATACGTCGCATCCGCCGGATAAGCGTCGATCGCCCGGCCAACGTCGAACACCGCCCGCGTCACCTGCTCGATAAACTGAGCCTTGGACGAATCTTTACACAAGTCGCCCATGCGCAAATCGATCAGTTCGCCGCTCGGCTTGACGGTGTAGATCAACCCGCCGACGTTGAGCACGATCGAGATCATGGCTTTGTCGAATTCGATCCGCGTGCCCGGCACGTCGCGCGCGTGCGTGAAGGGATAATCATGCGCCGCCACAATCGCCTCGACGCGCTCGCGTTCGGCAGCGCCGCCGCCCGCGAAAATGAGCATGCCCTTCTTTTCGAGCCGGTAAACCGTGTCAGCGCCGCTGCCCTGCCGGCCGCCAGCTTGCAGCGAGATCCCGCGTACGATTCGATCCAGCAGCGCTTGATTCATTTCCTCAGTCACGCCCGGTAGACGATCCATCAAAATCGACTCCGTGAGCTGATCCAAATAAGTCTGCAAGGTGAATTCGCTCAAGATGCCGTTGGGCAGGACCAGCAGGATGGGCACATTGCGGCGAATGTCTTCGAGCGACCGCAGACGGCCACGCTCGACCAAACTCTCCACGAAACGCGTCAGCTCACCGGTCAGGAGCGGTAATTGACTCGGGTTACAGCACACCAACAAGAGTTCCGGCAGGCGGTTCAGTGCATCGGCTTCCAGCACGTTGGCGAAAATGCGATTCTTGAGTGAGACTTCCCGCAGCGCGTCACCGTCCTGAAGCCGCAGCGATCCGAGTTCCTTAAGCAGTTGCGTGATGCCGTCGCCGCCCCGGCCGATCAGACTCTCCGCGCCGGCATGGATGAAAAATCCAACGCCCAAAGCGCCGGGAGGATGGATACCCAGTTCGCCTTCACACAGCATCGCTGGCGACCCTCCCTTCCTTCTTGCTGAATTCGATCGCCAGCAGCGCCGCCCCGTAAGCGCCGGCGTGCTGCGGCAGCGGCGGCAACAGTATTTGCGTATCGAACACTTCCTCCAGCGCCCGAACCATGGCCTGGCAGTGGGCCACCACGCCGCCGGTAGCGCCGATGACGCCGTCGCGCGCGGACATCATTTCAAACACCCGGGAAGCAATGGATCGAAACAGGCCCATCGAGATATCTTCGCGCGGCTGACCGGCTTTGATTCGCTCCAGCACTTCCGTGCCCGCGAAAACCGTGCAATAGCTGTTCACAATCGTCTTTTCAGCGGATTTCATCGCCAATTCATCGAGGTGCGCCAGGCTCACTCCAAGTTTTTGCGCAATCGATTCCAGGAAGGTGCCGGTGCCGGCGGCGCATTTTGCATTCATGCGGTAGTCCGCCATTTTGCCGCTCGAGGTGATCCGTATGATTTTCGTGTCTTGCCCGCCGATATCGATGACGTGCCGAACCTCCGGATACCATTGCCGCGCCCCGCGTGCATGGCACGTGATTTCCGTCATGTGCCGATTGGCAGCCGAAGCCTGCTCCCGGCCGTACCCGGT
>JACZTW010000335.1 GCA_022573485.1 Planctomycetota bacterium | reverse complement strand
GCTGGCCGGCCTCGCTCGCAAGCGTGCGTATGGTCGACTCGGCCGGGCTGTTGGTCTCGCATTTCCACAGCGGCTGCTACCTGCCTGATACGACCGCCTATCTCGAAAGCGCTTATGTCGAGGGGCTCAGCGCGCTGTTGGTGGTGGACGTCGACGACGTGCGCTTCTACGTCCGCTAGTGTAGTGTCTCGGAATTGCGACATCTTTCCGAGCCGCGACCGTGAGGGAGTGGTTGCGTCGAGACCCGTTCGGCAGCGCCGGAAACCACTCCCTCATAGGCTAAGGATTCGCGCATAAATAAATTAAAGTATTCAGCTTAGCTTTCCCGATAGGAGAGTATGCCGGATGCCACAGTGGTGCAATGGTTGAGGGAGAAGTACCTTCCGTTGTCTGAGGTCTTGAATGAACGTTCCCGGCGCGTGTGGGCGGCCACTGAGGCCCGCTCGTTGGGGCGTGGGGGGATTGCCGCGGTGCTGGCGGCCACGGGTATGTCGTCTGCGACGGTATACAAAGGGATTCGTGAACTGGAAGCTGCGGCGGCGGGTGAGGACGTCCTTTCGACTCAGCGTATTCGCAACAAGGGCGGCGGCCGCAAACGTGCCCATGACAGTCAGCCGGGGTTGATCGAGGCTTTGGAATTGCTCGTGGAACCGACGGCACGTGGCGATCCGGAATCGGCCCTGCGTTGGACATGCAAGAGCACCTACAAACTGGCGGCGGAATTGAGGCGGCAAGGTTTTCAGATTGGATCGCGAACCGTGGCGCGAGAACTGAAAGAGCGGGGTTTCCATTTACAGGGCAACCGCAAGACGCGCGAGGGCCACAGCCATCCCGACCGTGACGCCCAGTTTCACTACATCAACGAACAGGTTCTTCGGTTTCAGCGCCGCGGCCAGCCGGTGGTTTCGGTGGACACGAAGAAGAAAGAGCTGGTAGGAGCGTACAAGAACGCGGGCCGGGAATGGCTGCCCAAGGGTCGCCCGAGCGAGGTCTTGGTGCATGATTTTCCCGATCCGAAGATGAAGAAAGCCATTCCCTATGGCGTGTACGACGTGACGCACAACGAAGGCTGGGTCAGCGTCGGCATCGATCACGACACCGCTCGATTCGCCGCCGCCACGATCCGGCGCTGGTGGAGAAAAATGGGTAAGAAACGCTACCCGCGTGCGACCAAGTTGCTGATTACCGCAGACTGCGGCGGCAGCAACAGCAGCCGGACCCGTCTGTGGAAGGTGGCCTTGCAGGAGTTGTCCGACAAACTGGGATTGCGATTGGAAGTCTGCCATTTCCCGCCGGGCACCAGCAAATGGAACAAGATCGAACATCGCATGTTCTGCCATATCACGCAAAACTGGCCCGGCCGCCCGCTGGCGAGCTACGCAACGATCGTACAACTATTACTCCGGCCACTAAACATTGAACATATCTACTCTTGAGCGTAGCGAACGGATTCGGCGTGAAAGTAGTTCCTGACGATGTTTGGGCGGCGCTGCGTGTCGCGCAGGTACGCTTCGACGTTGGCCGCCAGTTCGTACGGGTCGGCCGCTCGCCGCCGTGCGACGGCGTTGCTCTTCACGTCGTTGTTCAAGAACTCGTCCGGGTTCAACTCCGGGCTGTACGCCGGAAGGAAAAACACGCGAATGCGATGCGCGTTGGCGTCCAACCACTCCCGGGCCGCCTTCGAGCGATGCACCGAATGCCGATCGAGTATCAGAAACACCTTGCGGCGCCGTTGCCGAAGCAGCCGCCGGCAAAAGCGAATGAACACCGCGGCGGTGAAACGCTCGTTGAACACCATGAAACTCAGATGACCGCGGTTGGTCACGCTCGACATCATGTTGCAGCCAAAGCGCCGCCCCGTGCCGGGGATCACCGGCGTCACCCCGCGCCGCCCGTAACTGCGGCCGGCCTGATGATCGCTGCGAAGGCCCATCTGATCGCCCCAGTGAATTTCGGCCTTTTCGGCCTTAGCCCGCCTCACAATGCCCGGATACTCCTCCTGCTTCCAACGCTTGACCGCCGCCGGGTCGCGTTCGTATGCGCGGCGGGCCGGCTTCTGCGGCGTGAAACCCCAGCGTTTCAGATAGCGGCCGGCGGTGCGGACCGAGATGCTCAGGCCGCAGCGGTACGCGATCAGGTCGCGCACCGCTTCGCGCGTCCAGAGCATGAAGGGCAGCTTGAGTTGATCGGGTGTGCGGTCGGTGATCAGTTTGACGATGGTCGCGGCTTGATGCCCCTTCAACGCCGGCTTGGCCGGCCGGCCGCGTTTCCTGGAGCGCAGCGAATTGATGTTGCCCAGCGCGACGCGCGTCAGCCAGGCGTCGATGCTGGTGCGCGACACGCCGAAGGTGCGTGCGGCACTGGCCTTTGCCATACCGCCCCGCAGTGCGGCGACGACTCGAAACCGCAAAGCTTCCTGAGCGTCGGGTGACAGCGTCCGTGTGTCGCGTTGAGTCATGTATGAAGTATAACACAGAAACCCCCATATGTCCAATATTATGTGTCCGGATTAATACAAGGACATGGGTGACCGCTGGCGGTCCATCTCAACCAGCCACACCGACAAGAACGGTGCCGTCGAATGGGCGCTGGCCTTCTCACTGAACCTGACCCGCACACAGCTCGGCGTGATCGACCCGGACGAGATTATCACGAACGAGCCGATCCGCCGGGCGATCGCCGAGTATCTTCGGTACATCGAAGCTCA
>JACZTW010000334.1 GCA_022573485.1 Planctomycetota bacterium | reverse complement strand
GATCCGCACGGAGCATTTCAAGCATCGCAGTTGCGTTGTCGCCGCTTTCTGACTGCTTGTTCTTTCCGACCCACATGAGCGTAGCAAGCAATTCCGCGAATCGCTGCCACAAATCGCCTTCGTGATCTGGCGCGAAGATGCGCATGGCCCGCTCGTGCAGGGCGTCGCTCTCCGCCATCGACACTTCGATCGGCCCCGCGAGCTTCACGGCGGCCTCTGGATCAACGGGAGTCGTGCTCAGTTTGACCAAGTGCTTGATTTCGTCAGCCTGTTCAATGATGGGCGTTCCGCTGCGCTGCTGAACGGCGGGGCAGCCGTAGTTGGCGGACACGCGATCATCGGTTGGTGCGGGAGAGGGAATGAACGGGAACTGCCGGCACATGTGCGGCTTGGCGGGCTCGCCGAGTTCCTTATGGATGATGCACAATCCGTCGGTATCGAGAAACAAGCACTTGTTGCCTTCGCCCTTGGCCAGCTCGAAATAGCCCGGCGGAACCTGCTTGCCGTCGCTGTAGAACGTCTTGCCGGCGAGTTGCGGATAGGCACTGAAATCGTGCGCCTCGATGGCGGGCACTTTGTCTTTTTCGATGAGTGTGCGCCACGGCTGATCGCAGCACGCCGTACAGGATCCGCACGAGAAGTTGACTGAATCATCGATGACTTGAAGACGCACGACACTCCCCCAAAACCGATACTCGATGTCCGGCACTCCGAACATTCATCGGCTCGCGGTGTGGCGCGCTTGACAGAGGCTCAGAAACCCGTTCGGCGATCCGCAACTGTCTGATGCGGATTCCAGGATGGACGTGCCCCGATAAGGCTACAGTGCGCTTTTGTCGTCCGGGATTCTGATTCTTATTATGAATTGTATGGCATTGAACAGAACGAGTACTAAGAACGTGAGGATAGTGCTGCCGAACCCTAACAATCCGGCGAACAAAATCGGATGGGAACGGGGAGCAAGTACCAGCCCTTCCGGGAGCAGCAGCAAGACGAGAGGCAGGCTGGTCAGTGCTTGCGTTCCCGTGCGCTCCCGGTACTCGACGAACGCGAACGCACCGATCCGAACAGTAGCAAGAACAAACGCACAAACCAGCCAGATACGAACGCCCCTCTTTGCCATTGCCATGATCGTCCCGCCGTCTGAACGCAAAGCGCCCCTCTTCGCCTCTCGGCCATTGGACACTCTTGCCAGACTATCCGAAATCCACTGAATTACAAGCGTAGATTGCATCTAGCGTGCAATGAGCAGCACTGCATATGGAAGATTCTGGTTCAGAAATCTCGCGCCCGGTCGGCATTCAGCATTGGCGTCATTCGACGTGTTTGTCGAGTTCCTCGCGGTACATGGCCATCACACCCTGGCGAGTAATCAGCCCGGTGATTTCTTCTTCATCCTCGAGGGCAGTGATCGGCAGGGCGGCGCAGTCGCTGCGCGAGAACTTTTCGAGCACGGCGTCGAGCGATTCGTGCGGCGTGACCGTGGGGATCTCCGGCCGAAGCAGCTCGCCGACCAGCAGCAGCGGCACCGCCTCCGGCTGCAGCAGCGCCGTGCGGATGTCCTGCGACGTGACCATGCCCAGATAATCGTCCTGGTCGTCCACCACGACAAAATCGGACCACTCGCTCTGGCCGGCGAGGTCGATCAGCTTCTGCAGCGGGTCTTCCGGATGAACGAGCTGGGCTTTGACGCGCGGCACTTGCTCCGCCGTCAGCCGCCTGAGCAGCGTCAGGTCGGCCAGCGTGCCCAGCCGCACGCCACGGCGCCGCAGCTTCAGCGTGTAGATGCTGTCCGTCAGCAACATCTTCGCGCCGGCGGTGGAGATGATGGCCGCGAACATGATCGGCAGGATGACCTTGTAATCGCGCGTCATCTCGAACAGGATCACGATGGCGGTCAGCGAGGCGTGCGTGGTGGCCGCGACCATCGCCGCCATGCCGACCAGCGCGTATGCAGTCACGCTGGTGTCTTCCACCCAGCCGAACTGCTTCAGCAACAAGCCAAACGCCCCACCCACCAGAGCGCCGAGCAGCAACGACGGCGCAAACACGCCCCCCGAGCCGCCCGAACCCAGTGTCAGGCACGTGGCCACCAGCTTCAGAACCGCGAACACCAGCAGCAGTCCGATGCCAGCGTACCCAGTGTAGCGGGTCAGCAGTTCGTCCGAAACGGCGATTTCAATCATGGGATAGCCGTTGCCGAAAAACTCCGGCTGAACATGCTGGCCGGTGACCAGGCAGTACAACGCCCCGGTCACACCCAGGCCGACCGCGCCGAGCAACGGCTTGAACGGCCCGTACAGGTTGAGTTTGTCGAAGACGTCCTCCGACCAATACAGCAAACGCACGAAAGCGACCCCGACGACGGCGCACAGACTACCCAGCATCAAGTAGTAGAACAGCTCCGTGCCTATGAAGTCATATCCCACGCGCTCGACGTTGAAAATGGCGAGGTCGATTTCCGCGCCTTCTTTTGCGAACCGGGATTGCAGGTAGTGTGTCGTCGAGCAGCTCAGGACGCTCGAAAACACGACCGGCGAGAACGAGCGAAACGAAAAATCGCGCAGGAAGATCTCCAGCGCGAACAACACGCCGGCGATGGGGGCGTTAAAGATCGAAGCGATCCCCGCGGCCGCGCCGCAGGCCACCAGCACGCGCATCTGCCGGCGATGGACCTTCAGCCACTGCCCGAAACCGCTGCCGATAGC
>JACZTW010000117.1 GCA_022573485.1 Planctomycetota bacterium | reverse complement strand
CACGGGCCTGGGCCTGCAGGGCGAGAATCGATCCAGCGGCCAATGGGCATTGATCGTCACCGGCGTCCTGGCAGCTGTGTGGTGGGGAGGAGCCGTGACATTCTGGATCATCTCCGCCCCGATCTGGAAGATTATCGTGGCCGCATTTTCAGCGGGCGCCGGCTCGGTCTTGTTCCTGCTGGCCGGCAACAGCGCTCGGATCCTGAAACTGCACCCGCCGCCGGACGACCTCAATGTGGTGTCCGACGAATTTCTCGACAAATATTCGCACCGACACGGCGAATAAGAAGCAGAGCCGGCGGGGAAAGTGCGCGCCCGCCGCACGCTCGACCTGTTGAAATTGTGAATCGGTTTATAATCTCCGGATGCAGGCAAGTCGATTATGATTGTCGGTGCGTCCTGGCAAGCACCGAACTTTGGTATGGAGTGAATTATGACATTTGTACGTATTTTCGTTATGGCGATTGCGGCGTCCTCGATTGTTCCGTCCCAGTTGCGGGCGGCGGATCAGCCCGGCAAGTTCACGCTGGCCAGGATCGTCCCTGCGGGCAGCTTGCTGTATCACCACCGTGTGGCCAATCCGGAACGCGAGTTCCTGACCAAGCACTGGAGTCACGTGTGGGAGGCCCTGCGGAAGAGCGGCATTGAAAAAGATATCATGAACATGATCACCACCAGAACCCCGACGGAGGAGGATCGCGCTGATTTCGAGAAGCACTGGACCCAGGCAGCAGAATTGTTCGAGGGCGTGGCGTGGAGTGATCTGGCGGCGAACGAATCGCTCGTTTATGTCAAATCGCGTGAGGACTGCGCATTGATGTTCAGACCCAGGACCGAAACGCTGGCTTCGAACGTGCAGGGTTTGATTGCCATCCTGGAGGAATTGGCGAACTTCGACGAGGGCATGCGGCTGGACAAATCCGGCGCGCACGGCGGACACATTTGGACTTTGAGCATGGCCTGGACACCGATCACGCTCAACTTGTTTCGCCGGGGCGATGTGTTGGGCTTCACGATCAGTCAGGCGGCCGCAAACGACATCCTCGCCGCACTGGCGCAGGCGCGTGAGTATGAACGGTTGGTCGATACGCCGCGGTACCGCGAAGCGATGGCGCAGCTCCCCAAGCCTGAAGACAGCGTCACTTTCATGGACGTGCATAATGTGTTCTCGATGGCGCGCGGGTTCGCCGAAGGCCTGATAGCGGCCGAGGCCGAGGAAGGCATCGACATCGGCGGCGGGAAGAAAGCGAAGATCCTGGCGAACCTATTTCGTGAAGTGGACATCATCGACTATTTCGCAGCAACCGAGGAGACCGACGGGCTGAAGACCCTGGCTCACAGTGTGGCGAAGATGACTCCGGAGGCCCGTTCCAAGAAACTGTACAAGGCGGTGGCGAATCAGAAACCGATCACCGGCGTGCTCGAGCACGTGCCGGCTTCGGCGAGCGGGTACAGCGCTACGTCGGGCATCGACCTCGGCATGCTCTATTCGTGGGGCAAGGACATGCTGGAGCACAATTTCGATGAAGGGCCGCAGTGGCTGGCGCGTTGGGCAGAGTGGCAGCAAGTGAACGAGTTCAACCTTCAGGATGAAATTCTGAGTTGGATCGACGGCAGCATGATCGGGATCACGTTTCCCGGCGCGATTCAGACCGGCTTTGGCAGCAGCCAGGATTTTGTCTTCAAGATCAAGGTGAACGACGACGCCAAGGCCCGAGATTCATTCTTCAGGCAATTGGACCGTTTCAGCGGGACGCTCACGATGGCCCCCGCAGCCGATGTCAATGCCGAAGGTTTCCGCTCAATCACAAATCCCATGATGATGATGATGATGATGGGGATGAAGATTACCGTCGGCGTGGACAAGGGCTGGTTGTACATCAGCGATTCCGCGCCGGCCATCAACAAGTGCCTGGCGACGGCCGCCGGCGATGCACCCTCCATCGCGACCGACGAGCGCTACAAGCGCGAGGGCATCGTGCCCAAAGGGCCGGTCAACTCCGCCTCGTTCGCGGATACGAGCAACGCCGGGCAGGAGTTGGCCATGATGTTTGGAATGGCGCCCATGGGATTGATGATGATTCCACCCTCCCCCGAAGCGAAGCCCATCCGCTCGATATTGGGAATCATGAGCAAACTCGCCCCGGTCTTGGCGGAGAAGAACTTCGAGCGGTCTCGTTCCAGCATTTGTCGCCTCGAAGGCGATCGCTGGGTTTCACAACGCATTGTGAACTACAAGGGATACACGCCCCGCAAAAAAACGGAAGTCCCAGACTTGGCCAAGCAGCGCGAAGAAAAAAAGAAAGTCAAGAGCAGTCTCGAAGGACTTTAGCCTCGGGTTTCCCAGACGGATCATGCCGGTTATCGCGATGGCATTGCACAGGTGTGCATATAAGATCCGACGACATTCTGCATTCTTGCTCATGATCGGCGCCGCGTAACGCGAAAACGAGCCGGCAAAGAGTGGAGGCCGCGTCGAACACGCACGAGGGAACTCCTGCGCCTTATCATTGTTCGGCAAGGTGGACCAGCAGAGATCGGGCTCTGTTCGTCACACGAAGTGTAGTACAAGGAGATTCTATGAGATCATTTATGCCTTTCCGTTTGTCACTGGCGACGCTCCTCTTGCTGGCGGCTGGTTGCAGCACTCACCGCGTACCTCTGCTGACGGCCGAGGAGCGGGAACTCAATATCAAGTCTTTTGATTTCGTCTGGGAGACGGTTCGAGACAAGCACTATGACGAGGATCTCAACGGCTTGGATTGGGATGCGATTCGCGAGGAATACCGTCCGCGTGTAGAGCAGGCCAAGCGTATGCCCGAGGTTCGCACCGCCATGCGAGAAATGCTCGCTCGGTTCGGGCAGACGCACTTCGGAATCATTCCTGTAACTGCGTACGAAAGTATCGACGGCGAAGACGACGAAGACGGAGAAGAAGGGGCGGACGGCGATGATCCGTCCGATTCCGACAAGAAGGATAAGCGCGGCTACGCCGGACTGGACGTTCGCGTGCTCGACGGCAAAGCGATCATCACAGCGGTGGAAGAGGGTTATCCGGGTGCAGGACAAGGAATCAAGCCCGGCTGGGAGCTTCTGTCGCTGAACGGCCGCAAGACTGCGCGCACGATCACGAAAGTATCCAAAGTATATGCCGACAGCACGATGCTGGATCTCAGGCTTGCTCGATCGACGTCGCGCAAGTTGCGTGGCGATGTGGGCGACAAAGTCAAACTCCGGCTCCTTGACGGTGACGGCAACACCGTCGAGACAGACGTCGTGCTCGTGTCGGAGCCGGGAGAGCGCACGCACTTAATGGGTTTGCCCGAGATGGTGGTTCGAATCCGATATGAGATGCTCGAAGGCAACATCGGATACATCGCGTTCAACGGCTTCTGGGATCCGGACTACCTCATGGGAGAATTCGGCAAGGCCATGAATTCGTTCATGGAAGCCGACGGCGTGATCATCGACATTCGCGGTAACGGCGGCGGAATTGGGGCGTTGTCAATGGGTATGGCGGGTTGGCTCATTGGCGAGAAGAAAATTCAACTGGGTACCATGTATCTTCGGAACCAGGAGTTGTATTTCGCGGTGTTCCCCAGAGCCTTGACGTATGACGGCCCCGTGGCTGTTTTGACTGATGGGCTGTCCGCCTCCACGTCTGAGATTTTCGCCGGCGGGTTGCAGGATCTCGACCGCGCGAAAATCTTCGGCACGCCGACCGCGGGAGCAGCCTTGCCATCGATAATCGATCGCTTACCAAACGGCGACGGTTTCCAGTACGTCTTCGCAGACTACGTTTCCAAAGGGGGGAAGAGGCTTGAAGCGGTGGGTGTGATCCCGGATGTTCAGATCGAATTGACACGCGAGTCGCTGCTCGCTGGTCAAGATCTTGTTGTTCAGGCTGCGATCGCCTGGATCCAAACGAAGTAGAAGAATTGTAAGTCCACTTGGAAGGAGAATATCGATGACGGTTAGTACGAACGCGAATCCGAAACTATTGAAGATGTTGACACCGCTCATGCTTGCACTGGTCGTTACGCTGGCGACCCGTACGTCTCTCTGTCTCGCCGGAGACCTGCCCAGCAGCGAGGAGATCATCGCGAAGATGATCGAAGGAGAGGGTGGCGCTGCCGCAAAGCGGAAAATCAAGAACCGCGTTGTCAAATTTACGATGGACCTCGGCATGGGCGGCATGACCGGCAAAGGCTTGGGACACACCGCTCGACCGGGCAAGACGCACACTGCCATTGAAATTCAGGGAATGGGAACGATCGAAGAAGGCGTCACAGATGGCGTGGCCTGGGCCCTTGTAATGATGACCGGTCCGCAGATCAAGGAGGGCGGCGAAAGAGCCCTGGCCCTTCTGGAAGCGGACCTCGACGGACTGCTCAACTGGAAAAGTCATTTCAAGAAGATCGAGTGTGTGAGCAAGGAAACACTCGACGACAAGGAGTGCTTCAAGGTTGAATTGACGCCACACGAGGGCAGCGTGATCACCACGTATGTGGATGCAAAGACATATCTACCCTATCGTAGCGATCTTACCCTAGCGACGCCCATGGGCGAGTTTTCCATGGTCGTATACAGCGAGGACTTTCGCCCGGTGGACGGTGTGCAGTATGCACACAAGTCCCGTATTGAGATTATGGGACAGAAGCGCGTCATCACAATCGAAAGCATTGAGCACAACGTTGAGATGCCCAAAGATCGCTTCAAACTCCCCGACGAGATCAAGGCGCTTGTTGCCAAGAACAAAGAAGAGAAGAGTAACAAAGACGAGAAGCCTGAAGAGGAGAAGGGCAAGTCGTGATTGTCCACCCTCTCCGTCGCAGCCGGGACTGAGGACTGAGGAACCCTCCGCATCCGGTTATTTGGCCCCGGGCATGCCCGGGGCCTGCGGACCACTGAGGACTGTTGATTATTCCCGCAAGGGCGGTCAGGCGGTTGACTTGAGCAAGCGATCGTAGCGCCGCTCAAGCTGGCCGAGCCGCTTTTGCAGCGGCGGGTTGCCGCTGGCGAGCGCGATCTTCGTGGTAGCCAATCCGACGAACCACTTGATCAAGTTCTCGACGTCCCCCAGATGAACGTACTCCGGCGCCAGCTTGCCATGCACGCGGTTACAGTTGTGGTAATTGCCCAGGGCGATGCAAATGCCGGTGGCGTCGTAGCCAAGCTGGCAGTAGGCCGTCGATTCGCATGACCCGCCGTCCATCAGCTTGCGCTGATACGTGAAGCCCTTATCGCTCGCCGCGAGTGCATCGCCCACCCGGCCGCACCATACGGTCAGGTCGGGGTTGAAGATGGTCGATTTGTCACCGACGCGCAGGATCGGCCCGCCGCCCATTTCTACGCCCGGCAGCACCGAACTCGTTTCGATGGCCACCACCAGACACTTGAGCGGAATCGTACGGAGCTGGCAGGCTGCAATAGCGCCGATAAAGCCCACTTCCTCGGCGCGGGTGAACAGGAAGTATGCTTCGGTCTTGGCCTTGGTGCGGGTGAGCGTGTCCAGCGCGCTGAGCATCGCGGCAGCGCCGGCAATGTCATCGCAGGCTCGGGCGTAGATGCACTGCCCGCGAATCTGCGGATCGGGGAAGTCCCACATTCCGGGCGCACCCGGCACGACGACGGCGCGGCGCGGTCGCACGATCCGAATTTCGGCGGTCTCGACCATTTTCTGCGGGCGTTCGAGCCCGCGCGTTTTAAGCTGCGTGCGGACCACGCGGCCATGAACCCAGCGTCCCTCGCTGTGGAACCGTACTTTGGCGCGGGGAAAATACTCCGGCAAGACGCCGCCGTGCCACTGGGCTTTGAGCGTCTGGTCGTCAATCATGCGAACGGCTCGAAATCCCGGATGGTCCATGTGCGCGCAGAGACACAACGGCCGCTTGAGCTTGCACGATGGATGTTTGTAATGCACAAGGATGTTGCCGACCTTGTCTTCACGCACGTGGACTTCATGGCGCTGACAGAAATCAAACACGTATCGGCGAACGTGATCTTCCGCAAAGGGCGCCGTCGGCAGCGACAGCATCTCCGTCAGAATCTTCTGATGACGCTTCTTGAGCATGGATTTTCCTTATCATTACAGAGCCGCAAGCTTCAGCTTGCGCGGATCATGTTCCGGTGGGAACGCTCTTTACTGTGAACGTCCGCGCGGGCTCCCGACCAGTCGGGATTCCATTCCGCCCGCGGCTCGTTGGGTTTTTCGCCTGTGGCGCGTTTCGTGGATTGTAGGAAATCGCCTCTGCATCGTCCAGACAGTGGGAAGAAGAATCGCGGCGGCGACGGGCTATTCGAGTGCCGTTTGCAGGGCGAGCACGGCGTAGGCCGTTACCAGCATGGGGTTGCCTTCGTACCAGCGGTCCGCCGTATTGACCCAGCTACCGTCCTTGTTTTGCAGCGAGATCAGCTTGCGGCACAGATCCGCCCGCCAAGGATGTTTGAGGCCCTTGCCGTCGGTGATGACCGGCTCGCCCCAGGCCCGCAAGGCTCGGGCGAAGACATGATAGTAGTAGTACAATCCCTGCAGCGACTGCTGGTTGGGCATATTGGGATTGTGATCCAGCGTGTAGTGCTGCTGAATCCACTTCAGGGCCGCTCTGACGCGCGGATCGTCGCGGTCGAGATCGGCATACAGGTAGCTCTTGAAGCCCGCGTAGGTCATGCTGCCATACGAACGCAGACGAGGCTGACCTTCCACCATGACGGTGCCCGCCTTGCTCTCGCCGCCGTTAGCGGGCGTGTAAACGAATCCGCCGTCATTCGCTCCGCGAGCGAATGCCTGGTCGTTACTGGCACTGAGATTTTGGCAGCGCTGGATGAACTTAATCGCTTTCTTGTAGGTCGGGTCGGTGGCCGGTAGCCCGCTTTGCTTGAGCGCTTCGAGCATCATTTGGGTGTTTGAGAGGTCGGGCCTCTTGTTTCGGCCGTAGCCCGTGCCGCCGTACCACGGATTACTCTCGTCGATGTCTTCCACTTCGTCCCATTGCAGATTCTTGAGGAAGTCTTGAGCCTTGCTGATGTGCGGCTGGTACTTTGCATCCTTTGTCGCCGCGAGGGCCATGAGACAGACGCTCGTATAGTAATTGCGCAGTCCGAGGCCTTCAGGATAGATGCCGCCGTCGTCATGCTTGAAGGTCAGCACGAGCGTCAGGGCTTTTTGGACGAGTGGATGGCTGGGGCCGTAGTCTTTGTGCTGGATGAAACACTTGCCGATCATTGCCGTGATGGCCGCATCGGACTGGCCCATGTTTTCCCACCCGCCGTCGGCCCGCTGAGTGGCCTTGAGAAACGCCAGACCGCGATCGATGGCAGCCTGGGCGTCGTGCCGGGCCTTTGTGGACAGCGCTGAAATCGGGGCAGCCTGTTTGGTGGGCGGCCGGCGATCGTCGTCGGCGTGAGCACAGGTTGTCCAGACTGCCAAAACGGTTACGATGGTCGTGATTCGGGAGCGTTTCATTGTAAAGACCCTCAATGGCGGTGCGATGTTCCCTATATTATACTGCGTACGCCGAATGTATCCACAGGAGCGAAAAAAAAGCCCCTGTCGGAAGTGAGTTCCTCCCAAACTGCTTATCCAGGCGATTCTTGGGGTGCAGCGAATGTCAATGATTCCCGTTACGCGACATGGCTTCAGCGTGATCTTCGCAGCCACTCTGGCGTTGCTGGTCGTTGGGGCCGTGGGATCGATGGCCACGCCGCATGTCTGGTGGGTGGTGGCCGTGGTGTGGGGATGCGTGATTTCCTTCTTTCGCGACCCGGCCCGCAACATCAAGCGACAGGCCCACATCCTGTACGCAGCGGCCGACGGGCGAGTGACCGAAGTCACCGAATTGGAGCATCACGATCTTGTCGGCGGTCCGTGCCATCGCATCCGCATCTTCCTGAGCCTGTTCAATCCTCATATCAACCGCATGCCTTGCGCGGCAGAGGTTCGCTCCGTCACCCTCAAGCCGGGAAAGTTCCTCAACGCCATGAGACCCCGATCCGCTGAAGAAAACGAGTCGAATACACTGGTAATCGCGCCCGCGTCGCCCTTTGCCGGGCCGATGGTCGTCCGCCAGATCGCCGGCAAGGTCGCCCGCACGATCGTGTGCCGTGCCGAGGTCGGCCAGTCGTTCCAGGCCGGCCAGCGCTTCGGCATGATCAAGTTCGGATCGGGCACGGAGCTGGTCGTTCCGAAGCAAGAAGGCTTGAAAGTGTTGGTCAAGGTCGGCGATAACGTCAAGGCCGGCCTGACCGAAATGATGAAACTCGATAAGATGTAACCATGGCATTTATCGGCAAGGCGCATGATGCAAAGACAGAAGGCCAGCGCAAACGGCGCCGCCTGCGTTACGTGCAGGCGCTGCCCACGCTATGCACGCTCGGCAATTTGATCTGCGGGTTCGGCGCCATCGTGCTGTGCTTGCGGGCCTTGTCGCTGGCCGACGCTACCGGGGAGTTGGAGGTCATCCAGCGCAACAGCCAGTTGGTCGAGCGGCTGCTGCCTACGCACATCGTGATGGCGGCCTATCTCCTTTTCGCAGCCATGATCTTCGACGCCCTCGACGGCAGGATCGCCCGCCTGACGCGCAGCACGAGCGATTTCGGCGCTCAACTGGATTCATTGGCGGACGTGGTCAGTTTCGGCGCTGCCCCGGCGATTATCGTGGTCGCGCTGATGACTCGCCAGGTTCAAGATGCCCAGGTGCTGGTTGCCGCTCCTCAGATTCAGAGCTTGCTTACCCGTGGGGCGTGGCTTATGGCGGCAGTGTATCTGTCGTGCGCCGCTCTGCGATTGGCCCGGTTCAATGTGGAAACCGGCGGCGATGAAGAATCGCACATGAGCTTCCGCGGCTTGCCCAGTCCGGGTGCGGCGGCTTGCATTGCGTGTCTGGTGATTCTGCACGATCACGTCTATTTGTACGACAGGAAGGGCGGAGCGAAAGTTCTGGCCGATCAGGGTGGGATGCTCAGCGAAGCCATCCTATGGTCGCTGCCGGTGCTGGCGGTGGTGTTTGGCTTGCTGATGGTCAGCCGCTTCGAATATGTTCACGTCGTCAACCGCTATCTTCGAGGCCGATTGTCGTTCGCCGGCGTGGTGCGGGGTTTGATTGTTGTGGCCCTCACGGTCATTTATCCGGAAGTGACGATCCCCGTGCTCGTGGTCGGCTACGCCCTCAGCGGCCCGCTCATCGTTGCGTACGGGGCAATCTTCGGCGGCAGAGGCCATGCCGAGGAAGAAGAAGATATCGAGGTCGATACCGACATCACCGAGGAGTCGCATGACCTCGCGGGTTGACGCGATTGATTTTTTGGGTTTGTGAAGGGATCGCTCAATACGCGGCATCTGCTAAACGACGAAGTCAGTTCGAGAGATCCTTCCCGTGGCTTGCCGTTTAGCAGCTCTTGCGATGGCGGTTTTGGCATACAGTTGCACGACCAATATGGGTTTCAATGTGCAGTGATTCTCTTCGGGATCGTGGACCCATCCACCCGGTCCCGCACATGCTTCGAGGGACATGAGGTTGACTGATCCATCCGTACGCGTTCGTTTCGCCCCGTCGCCGACGGGTTATCTGCACGTCGGCGGTGCCCGCACCGCGCTGTTCAACTGGCTGCTGGCCCGCAAGCACGGCGGGCAGCTCGTGCTGCGCATCGAAGACACCGACCAGAAGCGCGAAGTGGGTGACTCGCTGCCCAAAATCCTCGACGACCTCCGCTGGCTGGGGCTGGATTGGGACGAGGGGCCGGAATCCGGCGGCGGCGCCACTGGCGACTCCGGACCGTACTTCCAGAGCAAGCGGCTTGATTTGTATGACAAGTATTGTCAGCAATTGCTCGACAGCGGCGATGCTTACTATGCCTTCGACACGCCGGAAGAATTGGCTGCAATGCGCGAAGAGGCCAAGCGCAAGAAGAAGACCTTCAAGTATCCCCGACCGCAGACATTCGCCACGGCTGACGATGCGGAGCGGGCGAGAGCAGACGGTAAGCCGGCGGTCGTGCGTTTCAAGATGCCCGATCACGATATCACCGTGATCGACACGATCCTCGGCGAAGTCACGCTGTCCAAGGACGATCTGGAAGATTTCGTGATCCGCAAGGCCGACGGCTTTCCGACGTATCACTTTGCGTGTGTCGTTGATGATGAATTGATGAAGATCTCGCACGTGCTGCGCGGCAGCGAGCACCTCAACAACACGCCCAAACACATCGCCATGCAGCAGGCCCTGGGCTTCGCCACACCGGTCTATGCTCATATGCCGATCATCATGAACATGAGCGGCTCGAAGATGAGCAAGCGCGACAAGGAGAAGGCCGTCGCCAAAGGCGAGCCGCCGCCGGAAATCGACGTACACGACTTCCGCGCTGCGGGCTTTCTGCCGGAAGCGCTGTTGAACTTCATCGCGCTCTTGGGCTGGTCGCCCGGCGACGACCGCGAACACTTCACGCTCGACGAATTGGTCGAGGCGTTCACCCTGGAGCGGATTGGCAAGACCAGCGCCAAGTTCGACCGCGACAAGCTGCTGTCCTTCAACACCGACTGGGCAGCAAAGCTGCCCTCTGATCGTCTTTTGGAGGCGTTTCGCGACTACCTGCAATTGCGGATTGCGGATTGCGGATTGACTTCGGCGAGCTCAGTCGAGCCGCGGATTGAAGAACAACAGAGCCGCGACCGTGAGGGAGCGGACCCCGAATCACGATCCGCTTTCCCACCCGGTCTGCTGACTGCCGACGATGCCACGCTCGCCCGCGTGCTGGAAGTCTGCAAAGGCTTCCGCACCTGCGCCGATGTGGTGACCAAG
>JACZTW010000116.1 GCA_022573485.1 Planctomycetota bacterium | reverse complement strand
CCTGTCAAGGAGTCAAGCGAGGATTCGCATTCGCGGCATATCACACAACTCTCTGGAACGCAGTGCTTTACACATCATTCCAGGCGATTTCGGGCCTCCCGCTGGAGGTGCTTGGAGCGTCGGTCGCGTGGCGCGTACACCTCGATGAAGACCGCGATGCGAGTTCCTCTCGAGACGGCACCCGACTGGAACATCTCAATTCTAGGCGCGTCGACCGGGCCTGTCGCCGGCGCGTCGCAGACTTTTTGGCGCGCGATCCGCGGAATCCACGCGCTTATGGGACTTGGGTACTCACGAAGCAGAGCCACCGAGAATTGCGCGCAAGAGGGTCCGCGTTCCGGGGCGTGCGTGAATTCAACGCTGAGCCGGCGCGCTATAGAATCAGCGGAGCGATGAACGTAATCAGATCCGTGATGCATACGGCCTGGAGCAAAAAGCCGCCACCGGCCAGGCAGAACAAGACGTATTTTGAACGTATCATCGGTGCGAGAGAGGCGCGGACTTACTCGTAGCGCAGGGCCTCGACGGGATCAAGACGCGACGCTTTGAAGGCGGGATAGATGCCCGAGACCACTCCGACGCCGCAGGCCATGACCAGCGCACCGATCACGGCGGTCAGAGTCGTGTGCGTGCGGATCATGTCATTGCTGAGTTGCGTCATCAAGTCCGAAATCGCCATGCCGGCCAACACGCCCATGGCCCCGCCGGCCAAACTGATGGCACTCGACTCGACCAGGAATTGCCGCAGGATATCCCAACCGCGGGCGCCCGTGGCCATACGCACGCCGATCTCGCGGGTCCGCTCGGTCACGCTGACCAGCATAATGTTCATGATCCCGATCCCGCCGACGACCATACTAATGCCCGAAATCATGTACAGCACCATGGCCCAAATCTTCATAAACTGCTGGAGAAGGTCGCGCATTTCGTCCGGGCTGAAGATTTGAAAATCATCCTCGTCGCCGGAGCGGATGCGATGCCGATGGCGGAGCGTCTTCTTGATGTCAGCGATCATGGGCTCCAGGCTTTTCTCGTCGATCGCCTGGGCAGTGATGATGTCGATTTTCTTGGTCTTGTCGAAACTGCGCTGGGCGGCCGTCACCGGCACCAGCACCAGTTCGTCGATGTTGTAAACGCCCTTTTGGCCTTTCTCTTTCATCACGCCGATCACGCGAAAACCCGTGGTCTTGGTCACGCCGAGCTTCACTGCCTGGTCGATGGCGGGCGCACCTTTGAAGAGCCGGTAGGCGATCCTGTGCCCGAGCACCACCACTTTCGAGCTCCGCCCGACATCCGCCGCGTCAAAGAATCGGCCGTAGGCCAGCTCGATGTTGAAAGACGCCTTGAAGTCCGGCGTCGTGCCCACGATCATCACTTGATCGTTCCGGTTCAGTCGCTTGATTTGACCCGTCCGCCGGACTTCGGGAAGGATGCTCTTGATGTATTTCGATTCCGCACGAATGGCGTTGACGTCGCTGATCTTCAGCGTTTGAGTCATCCCAACCGTGCGACCGCCGCGCTTGGCGGACTTCGGCGACACGTACACCATGTTCGCGCCCAGCGACTCGAAGCGGTCCATGAAGCCCCGCTGCGCCCCCGTCAGCACGGCGTTGGCACTGATCACCGCCCCGACCCCGATGATCACACCCAGAGTCGCCAGCAGCGAGCGCAGCATGTTGGCTTGCAAACTCCGAAGCCCCATCGACAATATGCGAAGCCAAAACATGAACTAAGGCCTCAATCCGATATTCGCTCGCGAAAACGAAATCATTAACCGCAGAGATCGCAGAGAACGCAGAGAAAAAGAAAGAGAAAACAGGGAAAAGGGAAAAGGGAAGAGAGAAGAGAGGAAGCGCTTTCTCCTATAGGTGAGGTCGTTGATGAGTCATGCGTTCTTCCTGTTCTCCAATCTTCATTCTTCATTCTCAATTCTCCATTCCTTCGCTTCGTGCCTTGGTGTCTTCGTGGCCGTATTCATCTTTCTTGTTTACAGCGTCTTACTCTGCGGTCTCTGCGGTAAGTTCTTTCTTCCTACGCCGCCTGCTCGATGAGTTTGCGTCGCGAATCGTCGTCCAGCCGCCGGTCATCCACGATCTTGCCGTCGCGCATGCGAATGATGCGCTCGGCCTGGGCCGCCACGTACGTTTCGTGCGTCACCAGCACGATGGTCACGCCGTCGGCGTGCAACTGGCGAAAGATATCCATTATTTGATTGCCGGTTTTCGTATCGAGATTCCCCGTCGGCTCATCCGCCAGGATCAGCGACGGATTATTGACGATGGCCCGGGCAATGGCCACCCGCTGCCGTTCGCCGCCGGAGAGTTCGCTCGGCTTGTGGGAGGCCCGCGCAGCCAAGCCCACACGCTCAAGGGCAGCCGCCGCAGGTTTCCGAACATTGTTCACACGCGCGTAGATCAAAGGAATCGTCACATTGTCCAGGGCGGTGGTGCGGTTAATCAAATTGAACGTCTGAAAAACGAACCCGATTTCCTGACTGCGGATGCGGGCCAGTTGTTTGGCATTGAAGGTGTTGATCGCTTGACCTTTGAAGTGATACCGGCCCGAGGTCGGCCGATCGAGGCAGCCGAGCAAGTGCATCATCGTACTCTTGCCGCTGCCCGACGCGCCCGTGATGCTCACGAACTCACCGGCGGCGATGTCCAGATCCACACCATCCAGAGCGTGGACCACCGAGTCGCCCATTTCGTAGTACTTGCGAAGCTCGCGAACTTCAATCATCTCAACATAGATCCTTCAGACATCCATGAGCACGGCGAATTAGGCCACAAAGACACCAAGGCACAAAGGGAAGAAATAAAGAATGAAGAATGGAGAAAAGAAAGAACGCATGACCCGTCAACGACCCTACCCACCGGAGAAAACGCTTCCCCTCTTCCCTTTTCTCTTTTCTCTTTCTTATTCTCTGCGCTCTCTGCGATCTCCGCGGTTGAATCTTTTGAGCTTAGTCTTCGTCGCCAGTGATTTTCTTTCCCATGTGGTCGCGCGGCAATTTCGTGTAGACCACGTCCCCTTTCTTTAGGCCTGCGATGACCTGCGTGTACACGCCGTTGTCCAGGCCGGCGCGGAAGGGGTGGAATTCGGGCACCTTCTTGCCCGGCACGCGATCGGAATCGACTTGCAAGTAAACGCCGCGCTCGCCCACCACATAACGCACCGCCTCATTGGGAACCAGTACTTCGTCTTCCACCGTCTCGGACACAAAATCGACGTTGGCCTGAGAGCCGAGTTGCAGATCGCGGCTGTTCTCGGAGGTCAGCCGGATACGCACGACATAACTGATGATCACTTGCTGACCTTGTGCCGGCTCGGGCTCGATCAAATCAATCACGCCCTCAAATTTCTGATCCGGGTATGCTTCGATCGTCACTTCCACCGGCGTGCCTTCCTGGATCGGGTTGTCGCCGTTGGAGCCGGCTACCGCGTCCCGCGCAGCCGGTGCGGCCGGTGCGGCGGTCATGCTTCCGGGGCGGGCGCTGGCGGGAGCAATCTCGCGTACCCTGCCGATGTCCGCTTCGTCCACCAGGGCGCGGACGTAGTATTCGCTCACATCCGCAAGCACCGCCAGCGGCGTCCCGCCGGTCAGCGACCGACTACCACTGACAATTACCTCGCCCTTCTTCACCAGCAGCCTGGAAACCATGCCGGCAGAAGGCGCTGTGATTTGAGTTTCTTTCAATCGTTCCTTGGCGTCATCCAGATCGTCCTTGGCCCGCTCGACTCCCAATTCCGCTTGTTTCACGTCGAGTTCCGCGATCTCGACGTTCTTGTTCGCGCCGATCACCTCGGCCTCAGCCTGCGCCACTTGAGCTTTGAGCTTGCGGTAGTTCGATTCGACTTGACGGTGCTCGTCGGGATCGACTTGTCCTCTTTCCTTCAAATCGCCATACCACTCGTACCTCCACTGCCAATACTTGAAGTCTGCCTTCGCGGCGTCGAGAAGCGCCTGCGCGCGCGGAACGTCAACGAACTCGGCTTGGTAGCGGGTGTTCTTTGAGCGTTCGAGATTGAGTTCCGCTTGCTTGAGCGCTTTTTCCGCAAGGTTGACCAGGCGTTGCTCGTCCTTCGTGTCCAGCCGGATCAGAAGGTCGCCTTCGCGGACCACCGAGCCCGCCTTGACGAAGATCTCTGCCACCCGGCCGCCGGCTTCCGATTTGATGGTCATGCGCTCTTTGGGCTCGATCGTACCGTCGGCATTGATCGCAATCTTGAAACCACCCATTTTGAGCGTAGCCGTCTTGCCTTTGAGGTGCGAAAATGTGATCCCGCCCGAGCTGCGCACCAGCAGCCACAGACAAACAACCAAGGCAGCCACAGTAGTGCCGAAGACGAGTTTCTTGATCATCAGCAACCGTCCTTCCGCGAGCGGGTCCGGCCCGAACAATCACGGTTTTAGAGGCGCATATTCCATATCAAATGTATCGGCCACCGCCCGGTTGGTGATCCTGCCTTCTGCCATGTTGACTCCTTCGGCGATGCCGGGATCCTGCCGCGCAGCCTCGAGATAGCCCAGGTCCGCCAGCCGCAGAGCGTAAGGCAGCGTCGCATTGGTCAGCGCGATGGTCGAGGTTCGCCCCACCGCACCCGGCATGTTGGCCACGCAATAATGCACGATCCCATCCACGATGAACGTCGGATCCTCATGCGTGGTCGGCTTCGTGGTCTCGCAACAGCCGCCCTGATCCACAGCCACGTCAACAATCACCGCACCCGGCTGCATTAGTTTCAAGTACTCGCGCGTGATCAGCCGCGGCGCCTTGGCGCCGGGGATCAGCACGGCCCCGATCACCAGATCCGCCGTCCGGGCGTAGCGCCGGAGGTTGTAGGCGTTGCTGTAGATCGTATGCACGTTCGCGGGCATGACATCATCGAGGTAGCGCAGCCGGTCCAGGTTGATGTCCGCGATCAGCACCCGCGCGCCCAGCCCGGCAGCCACCTTCGCCGCACACGTGCCCACGATGCCGCCGCCCAAAATCAGCACCTCCGCCGGCTCCACGCCCGGCACGCCGCCCAGCAGAATCCCGCGGCCCATCATGGGACGCTCGAGATACTTGGCGCCTTCTTGAATGCTCATTTTGCCGGCGACCTCGCTCATCGGCGTGAGCAACGGCAGGCGACCCTGGCCGTCTGTGATTGTTTCGTATGCCACGGCGATACATTTCGTGCCCAGCACGCTTTCCGTCAGATTCCGGTCCGCCGCGAAGTGAAAAAACGTGAAAATCGTCTGCCCCGGCCGAATCAGCTTGATTTCCTTCGGCTGGGGCTCCTTGACCTTCAGCACCATATCGGCCCGCCTGTAGACGTCAGCCGGCCCGGCGACGATCTCCGCGCCGGCGGCGGCGTAATCCTCGTCCGAGAACCCGCACCCGTCGCCCGCGTGGGTCTCGATCAGCACTTCGTGCCCCCGGGCGCGAAGTTCCTCCACACCCGCAGGCAGCAGACCTACCCGGTATTCGTGAACCTTAATTTCCTTCGGCACACCAACGATCAAGACAATCGCCTCCTGAACAACTTGCATCCCACAGGGGTCAACGAGCCGCAGGCTTCCCTTCGGGTCTGAGCCTCAGGGTCGAAGACAGCCTGCGCGACGCCACCAACACCGCAATGGCCTCGATCCCGGCGCAATCGTACCCCATCCCACGTCAAGATACGCCCGCCAATATAGTTGCCTCGATACAGCAACGCAAATCCGCCCCGCAAAGGCCCACCGTCCGATAGCCGCTCCCGTGCTGTCCCCCGGCAACATGGATCGTTCATTCACTGCATCACGGATCTGGCCGATGATGCCAGCGGGAGTTCAACCCCTTCGGAGCGAACACTCCCGGACCCGGAGCACGCTGTTGCCCCGCGGCAACGTACGCGTCTCATGGAGACCCTGCTGTGCGTCAGAACAACAACCCACCGGCCCACGCCGAAACAGCGACGGGTGAACCGGCGATCGTGATCGTCGATCCGCGCCTGCAAGTCGTGCAGGAGAACGCAGCCGCCCGGACCCTGTTCGGCGAGGGCGACTCGGCGTTTGAACTGTTCGATGCCCTCAGCGCCAACGGCGAGGCCTTCGATTTGTCGGATGCGATCCAAAAGGTCATCGCCACGGGCGATGCGGCGGCATTTGATGAAGTCGCGTGCAGCCACGCATCACTCACCATCGATTGCCAACCACTGTGCTTAAACGACAGCGACGCCCCGACCGGCTGTATTGTAATCGCGCGCCGCTCAATCGCCGCCGTAAAGGACGATCCCGAATTCGCCAAGTCGCTGCAACTGGCCACTGTCGGGGCGCTGACCTCGCGCGTGGCCCACGAACTCAACAACTTGCTCGACGGCATCCTGCGCTACATCAACCTGGCCATCGCCGCGCCCGAGCATAGCGAAGAATCCAGAACGCGCCGCTATCTCGACGAATCAAAGACCGGCCTGATGCGCATGATCCACATCACGCGCGACCTCCTCGAATTCTCACGGACCAAGCCGGCCACGCGCCAACAAGCCGGCATCCGGGAAATCGTCGAGGACGTTCTCAAGCTGATGAAGTCCGCCGCCGCAACGGCCGGCGTGCAAATCGTTCAGCAAGTGGACGATTGCCCGTTGATCCAGCCGGTCAGCGCCCAACTGTTTCAAGTGTTCTGCAACTTGACCAAGAACGCCCTCGAAGCCATGCCCGAAGGCGGCACGCTGACCATCACCGCACGACGGGAAAGCGGCGATCTCGTCGTCATTTTCGAAGACACAGGCCCGGGCCTGCCCGCCGCCGCCGAGCAAGTCTTTGAACCGTTCTTCACCACCCGCGCTCCCGGCGCCGGCACGGGCCTGGGCCTGGCGATCTGCCGTGATTTGATCGAGCGTTGCTGCGGCGGGACCATCACCGCAGTCAATCGACCCCAAGGCGGCGCCCACTTCGAAGTGCGTCTGCCCGCAGACGCGCGACACGCCAAAGGAGCCCAGCTTGTCCGACCATAAACCCGCCATTCTGGTCGTCGATGACGATGCCATCATTCTCGATTCCCTCGGCGAGTTCCTGCGCCTCGAGGGCTTTGACGTCGATCAGGCGGGCGACACACGCTCCGCCCTCGAAAAACTCGCCCGCGGCAACTTCAAGCTGGTCATCAGCGACGTCAACTTGCCCGATTCCGACGGCTTCGAACTGCTGCGGGCCATCCGCCAGAAGCATCCGGAAGTGGTCACGATTCTCATCACCGGCTACGGCACCATCGAAAGCGCCGTCGACGCCATCAAACTCGGGGCCTACGACTACCTTACCAAGCCGATCATCGACGACGAAGTCAAACTCGCCGTCGAGCGCGCCCTCCAGCAGCAGGCCCTGCTCGCCGAAAACCGCACGCTCAAGGATCAACTTGCCAAACGCACCGGCCTCGAGCAAATCGTCGGACTCGATTACAAAATGGCCAAGATCTTCGAGTTGATCGAGAGCGTCGCCGATTCCAGGGTCACCATTCTGCTCACCGGCGACTCCGGCACCGGCAAGAGCCTCATCGCCCGGGCCATCCACCAGCACGGCACACGCCGCGATCAGCCGTTCATCGAGGTCAACTGCGGCGCCATCCCCGAATCACTGCTCGAAAGCGAACTGTTCGGCCACATCAAGGGTTCGTTCACCGGCGCGATCGCGGACAAGGACGGCAAGTTCAAAGCCGCCGACGGCGGAACGATTTTTCTCGATGAAATCTCGACAGCATCGCCCGGGCTGCAAGTGAAGCTCCTGCGCGTCATGCAAGAACGACAGTTCGAAGCCGTCGGCAGCAACGAGACGCTCACCACCGACGTGCGTGTCCTCTTGGCCACCAATGTTGATCTTCAAAAGGAAGTCGAGGCCGGCCGATTCCGGCAGGACTTGTATTACCGCATCAACGTGATCACCATCGAGCTGCCGCCGCTGGCGCAGCGGCAGAGCGATATTCCATTGCTGGCCCAGCATTTCCTCAACAAGTACAACGTGGAGTTCCAAAAGAGAATCGCCTCGATCGACGACGCCGCGCTCGAACTATTGCAACAGCACGATTGGCCCGGCAACATTCGCGAGTTGGAAAACGTCCTGGCCCGCGCGGTGGTGCTGACTAAGAAACCCACCATCGGCGTGGACGATCTGCCCCCCAACTTCCAGCAGGCCGCCACCCTGCGCACCGGCAAAAGCTATCAGCTGCAATCACTCCAGGACGCTCTGGAGGAACCGGAAAAGCACATCATCGAAGCCGCCCTCCGCGCCAACAACTGGAACCGGCAGGCCACCGCCGACGCCCTCAAAATCAACCGCACCACCCTCTACAAGAAGATGAAACGCTACGACCTCAACCCCGAAGCCCTCGCCCAATCATGAAGCCGTAATCCGTGATTCGCGGTCCGTGATTCGTAAGTCGTGCGCGGCCTTCAGGCTTCGGGTGTCGAGCTTCAGGACGCCGCCGTTCCCCAATCCAAAATCCGCCATTCCGCATTCCCTCCGGCCTCCTTTCGATTTGGACTTTGGATTTTGGACTTTTCATCTTCGCGGCCTTCGGCTTACGACGAAATGGCTTTGTTCGGCCACTCAGGTTCTTGGTGGTTCGTGACTCGTTATCCGTCCCCCATTCCGCAATCCGCATTCCCTGTTCCATCTTCCCTTTCCACTCTTCACGCTTCACTCTTCACGCACTTCCTTCCGCGCATACCATACTCGTGTGGGACGCGCCCACTTGTATAACTTGCCCCCCGATCGCTCGCGAACCCGTCATCGGGCGATCACAGCTCAAATCAGCAAGGCCAATGCTCCATCAGCCACAGCACGAACTGAGCCACTTGATAAACCCACTCCGGGGGCACCTCCGACAGCACCCATTCGATGAACTCACCGATGTCGGCGTAGCCCATCATCTGCACCACTTCTTCGAGCGATAGACAACCGGGGCCGCCACCGAGCGCGAATCGCAGCGCGCCCAATTTGTCCGGTCCGCCGTTCCAATGGGCCTCCGGCGGAGACGGACAGGGGCCCCAACTACCGAGGAGAATGGCCAGGTCAAACGGGCCAACAACGCAGTCCCCGCTGAGATCCTCCGGACAGCCGCCCGTGCAGGGTCCCCAGACACCCAACAGCAGGGCCAGGTCGAACGGGCCGACATCGCCATTGCCGTCGAGATCCGCCGGGCAGTCCTCGCACGCATATGGAATGCCGTTGCCCTCGCCACAAGCCGCGGTACAGCCGAAAGCCGGATCCTCGACGTGGGCCACACAGAGATCATCCCAGTATGTTTCGCAGCAGTAGGGGTCGGTGACGCAGACACAAGCCTCGATCCCCTCATCGCTGCAACCGGTGCCGTGCCCCGTCTCGCAGCAGTTGTGCGCCAGCGGAAAATCGACACTGGGGTCGGCCAAAATCTCGCAAACATCGAGAGACCCTGTCGCATCGCAATCACCGACACCGGGGAAAACATACGC
Organism: Planctomycetota bacterium; assembly: GCA_022573485.1. Classification (GTDB taxonomy): domain Bacteria; phylum Planctomycetota; class Phycisphaerae; order UBA1845; family CAIVHJ01; genus JACZTW01. Next base: position 1,397 of record JACZTW010000116.1, on the reverse strand, counting down.
ACCGCCGGATTCTGTTCCCGCATGATCATCCCTGGGTGCTCCGATCAGCCCGGTGTCGTCGCTGAGAGAAACCGCGTAGCCGTAATCGTTGTTATAAGCTTGCACGCTGGCCGTGAACTTGGCCTCCTCATACCAGAAAGTCCCATTGAATCGATAGGCGTAAGTGGCACCGCCGACGTCGGCCTCGTCCCCCGCATCCGGTGCTCCGACGAGCGCCACATCGCCGACGGCACTGATGGCCACGGACCGGCCGAACTTGTCCATTAGATCCAGATCACACGAAGTGATCCGGGCGTCTTCATTGACAACGCCGCTCCACCCTCCGACAGGCTCCTTGTGGACATACGCCGCCCCGGTTTCGCACAACCCACTACCCATGCAAGCACCCGTGCTGTCCTCCCAGGGCGAGCCGACCAGCACGAGATCGCCCGCATCGGTGATCGACACGGGCATGGGCAACACCGAGTTCTTATCATTCCGCATAGGGCTCAGCGGTACGAGTATCGCCTTCTCGACCCAACTGCTCAGCACGTACTCAAAAACGTATGCTTGTCCGGAGAAGTCCAGATTCTCAGGGAAGAAAATCGCCTTCGGCGCCCCGACGACGATTGTGTCCGCGTCATAGTCGATATCAACATTGCTGCCGAACTCAGCGAGAAAGCCCATATCGGACGCCAACAACTGGGCCTCCTCAACCCACGCCACGCCGTCACAGAATCGGTTCACGTTGCACGTTGTCAGTCCGATAGCGAGACAATCCCGAGCGTCCACGCAACCATAGTTGTCCTCATAACGCCGGAACACATACGCGGAACCTACGTGATACAAAGTTTCGGAGGTATCGTAGTAAATGGCCCCGATCACCGCCACGCTCCCGTCACCACTGATGGCCGCTGACCAGCCAAATCGATGACTGTTTGCGGCATCACTGGCGCGGAGTTTGGGACCATCCGGTTGCCACGTGCTTCCGTCGTACTTGAAGACGTAAGCCGAGCCGGAGTTGCTCCCGTTGTCGTCATCAAGTGGCGCGCCGACCACAATGAAATTTCCCGCAACCGCCACCGCTGCCCCAAACTGGTCATACCATGCTGCGTCGGGGGCAGTGATTTTAATTTCCTCGAGGCAGGCGTCATTGTTGAAGCCGCGGGTCACGTACACGCTGCCGGAATTGGTGCCCGGATCGTCCTCCAGAGGCGATCCGACAACCGCCACCGTGCCGTCGATCGCTACCGAGTGCCCGAACCGATCATAGGCTGCGGCGTCGTCCGCCGTCAGTTTGTTGAATTCCTTCGCCGGGCAGCGCGCCGCCCCGCCGCCGTCGCCGCAGATCTCGCAAAACGTCGACGAGCAGTCCGTGACCTCACCTCCGTACAAACCGCCTTCGTAATCGCAGGACA